>NZ_PIGC01000013.1:0-147966 GCF_003050065.1 Vibrio sp. 10N.286.51.C3
AAGTCGAGATTGAACACCGAGCGAATGAATCCAGAACACTGCCTGATAGTCGACATCTAGAACAGCGCATCGCGGAAGAGGTGAATCATCTACTGATAGCGTCTTCTGGCGATATGTTGGTTTTTCTGCCGGGTAAAAAAGAGATCGTGCAATGCGAACAAGCTTTAGCGAAAAATCCAGATATCCAAGTCGTTAAATTGCATGCCTCGGTGAGTGATAAAGAGCGAGATTTAGCGTTATCGGGTCGGAATACCAATACTGAAGGTGATGGCCAGAGAAAGGTCATCCTTGCTACAAACGTTGCGGAAACCTCATTAACCATTCCTGATATTGGTGTGGTGATAGATTCAGGATTAGAAAGACGCACCGTTCAACGCAACGGCAGAACCACCTTAATGTTGAAATCCATATCACGTGCTAGTGCCAAACAACGCGCGGGCCGTGCGGGTAGGGTAATGGACGGCGTTTGTGTTCGTTTGTATGGCGAACACGCAGCGTTAGAATTGGTTACGCCTCCTGAATTGCAGCGTGAAGAGCTGACCGAACCTATGTTGGCGGCGGCATGTTGTGGTGCGACTCTTGATAGTTTATCTTTCCTCGACCCTATTCCTGAGAAGTCGCTAAATAGCGCAACTCAAATCTTGCTGACGATGGAAGCGATTAACGCCGACCATCAAATTACCGAGCACGGCAAAAAGCTGTATCCACTGCCGATTGATGCTTTGTATGCAGACATTGTAACTCGCATCAAAACCAAAGCACTCAAAGAAGCGATGGTCGATCTCACAGCGGCGTTGTCTGTGCCTGCTCGCTTGTATCAATTACCGAACAGTGCAGAACATCTGGAAGCACTGGCGCAACAGGAGAAAGAAGGGTGTGATTTAAGCCTGTTAATTCAGATTGTGCGTGGTCGCGAATATCCGCATTTAGAAATAGACCTACAGGCACTGAATGAAGCTCAAGGTCTAGCTAAGCAAATGCGTGAGGTATTTGAACTTCCTCAGCTAGAAGTCGCGTCACGTTTTCAACGCATTGAACTACTTAAGACTATTGTGGATCTTCATCCTGAACTGGTGTTTGTGCGCCGGCTGAAAAGGAAAGAGGCCTTTGCTAATGGAGTGTTAGAGGTGGTACTTGGTCGCCAGAACCGTTTCCCGGACAATGCACAAGCTATGTTGGTGCTAGACACCCACAGCTTGCCGGGAAGAGGGGTTAAGCAAACACTGACCTTAGCGACGGTCACTGCACCTATTCCTCTTGAGCTTATAGTTGATGCTGAGTTAGGAGATTGGGAGCAAGGTGAAACCGTTGTGAATGATGATGGCGTCTTTACCGAGATGGCGTTGATGTACGCAGGCCGCACGATTACAACCAAGCTTGTCGCGGCTGAAGGGCAACTATCATTAAAGCCTATCGTCGATCTCGTGGTAAGTGGTGCTCAACTTCCTGGTTTTGCAAAGGTTCGCACTCAAGAGATTAAGCATTGGCAGCTGTATGTGAAACTCGGTCTCGATGAGCAAACACAATACACACCAGAAATTGAGAACATTAACTTTGAGCTATGGTTTATAGAGCAGCTTGAAGTGTTAGGGGTTACTGATGTCAGCGAATTGGAAATGTTTGACCACTCAGACATACCGTTCGATGGCATTCCAACTTGGCTCTATTCAGAATTTTCGGAAAAATACCCGTTTGCATTGAGCCTTGCCGACTTGCAACTCGATGTAGAATACTTGCCCGCGAGAAAGCTGATTTACGTTCACTATCAATCGGGTAGTCGAAAGTTATCGCCAAAACGTTGGGAGCTACCGACATGGTCAGGCTGGCGCATTCAGTACAAAAAAGCGAGCCGAATAATTGATATCAAATAGATGGATAAGTTTTATCTCTAAAATATTAATCAAATAGGTGCATATATGATTTTTCAGTGCTTATTTTGTTACAAGTTTGATTTTTATATGCCTTTTTAACCAATCAAAAGGTCATAAAAGACTATTCTTCTATATCCTATTGCTATAAAGAAAGAGTTGATAGATATTGAGTATATTGTGTTGCCAAAGTGTCGGGGGACATCATGGATAAACAGGAAGAGACGCGTGTAGAGTTCGATTACACAACATTTCTTGGCGCCTCATGCAGTAAAAAATGGACTTTTCTGGAAGCACTCACCACAATTGCGCCAGTATTCAGTACCGTCTGGCGAGATAGCATTAAAGAGCTAGCAAGCCCTGAAGATCGTTTATGGCAGATGGCATTGAAATCAATGTCGACGCGTAAAAGTGATGAGTCGAATATTGTGACCTTACTCAAGCTCGCGAAGCTGGAAGGAATCAATGAGCTCAAAGTAGTGATGCCATATTCTCTTGAAGAAGAGCAGATCGAGTATATTGAATCGCGCAGTCATTTAGTGATTGCGGGTAATTCTGGAGAAGAGTTCACGATTAGGCTGTAACTTCAGTTCGCCTATAACCTCTCTCAGGATTAGTAAAACGCACACGTAAAAAGGGCCTCAATATTGAGGCCCTTTTAGTATCTAAAACCTGTGTTTACGAGCTTTCTAGCTTTCTACTTTGAGATAAAGCGATTAAGCCACTAGTCGATTAGACCATAGTCAGCGCGCAGAACATCAATGATCTCTTGCTTAGGATTTTCGCTCAAGACAATCTCAGCACCTGTGATTTTCGCAGCGATATCAAGGTAAGTACGAGAAAGAGACATTAGCGAATCAAGAGGCAGCTCATTGTCACGAGCTAGTGCTTCACGTTCTGGCATACGTTCTTTGTTCAATAGAATGTCGGCATCAGGGAAGTAGTTAAGCAGGAACTGACGGAAGCCTTCTTTTGAGTTCTCAACGATGTTGCCGTTGTTGTATTCCTGAGTATCCCAAATGCGAGATGAATCTGGAGTACCAACTTCGTCCATGTAGATAAGTTTTTCTTTGCCCTGAGCATCGTTGACGTAACCAAATTCAAACTTAGTGTCGACAAAGGTTTGGTCTACTTTCGCCAGTGCTTGGCTAATCACGTTGAAGCCTTCTTTTAGCAGCTTCTCGTAATGCGCGATGTCACTTGCCTGAGTGAAGTTGAATGCTGCGAAGTTGTCTTCGATGTTGTTACGTGTGATGTTCACATCATCAGCTTCTGGAACGCCAGGAATACCTTTCAAAATCCCTTTAGTAGAAGGCGTGATAAGCAGCTCTGGTAGCTTCTTGTCTTTCTCTAGGCCTTCAGGCATCTCGATACCACAGAATTCACGTTCGCCGTTCGCGTATGCACGCCACATAGAGCCTGTGATGTATTGACGACAAATCGCTTCGATCATGACTGGGCGAGCTTTTTGTACAATCCATACGAATGGGTGAGGGATATCAAGGATATGACTGTCAGCAAGGCCGTTGTCTTTAAACAATTTGAACCAGTGGTTAGAGATAGCATTTAGAGCTGCTCCCTTACCTGGAACACCTTTCAGATTCCCTTCACCACGCCAGATACAATCAAATGCAGAGATACGGTCACTGATCACCATGATTGCTAAAGGCGCATCTGGTGCTACATCGTAACCTTTCTCTTTAATTAGTCGTTGGCTATCTTCTTCAGTTAACCAGTAGACTGAGCGAACCTTGCCACTGTGGACAGGTTTGTCAGTACGGATTGGTAGGTCATCATTTACGGCAAGAACTTGATCAGCAAGGCTCATTTAGACATTCCTATCTTTTATCAAACGTCATACAGAGAAGTGCGGTGTGCACATGATTAGACGGGCATTATACCCAATCTACTGTTTGCTTCCAGAGAAAAAGCAAACGATTGCTAAATCTATTGATCAAATAAAAACCCCCGCCTAACTATCCGCTGAATAATTGGCGAATTGTAGGGCAGAGGAAGGCAGTATGTTTGGACTGTGTTTTAGAGCTATGCTGTCGAGTTAACTTAAGTTTGTTAGCTAAAAGATTAAGCTATGTTTGTGAACCAAAATGTTAAGCAAGGTAGATCAGTGAATACGCTCTGAATTTGCATCCATAAAGAAGACTTCACATTGAAAGCGCATACCTAGTGTTCTTAGGTACTGTTGGCTGAATTGATCAATCGATGCACTTGCAACAATCGCACTCGCATTCTTAGAGCGGATGGCTTTCTCAACCGTTTCAACTTCCGTCATCTGGTGAGAGGCTTTCATATGAATAACACGGTCGCAGCAAACATTATGTTGCTTAAGCTGCTTAGCCGATGGTCTTGGTGTTTGAGCCGTAAAAAGTAGCCACTGGTGTTGATTGGACAGCAACGCCATTCTTGCAAACAATGCTTCCTCGTTTGAATTTTTGCTTTTACGAGAAACTGATGTAAATGCGCAGTGAACTAGCGGGCTAGAGTGTTGGGCTTTAACGTGTGCTTGAATCATTTTGCTGTCCTTATATACATGCTGTATGTGTATACAGTAGTTTTAGTTGCTTATAAGATCAAGCGTTTTTTGCGGGATTATTGGACGATTTCGTCTGGAATTATGGGTGAAATTTAATTAAGCTATTGAAATTATTTGATAAATTAAATTTGAATGAATTTGCTGTTTTGTCTCATCAGTTGAAAAAATGTGAGCTTTACACAGGTGTATACAGTGGTTTTGACAGAAAAGTACTGTATATACCTGTGTAGAAGAGAGAAGAGAGAAGAGAGAAGAGAGAAGAGAGAAGATAGAAGATAGAAGAGAGAAAACCACAAGCACAAAAAAAGCGCCTTAGGCGCTTTCTTATATTTCACGGTGTTGCTTATCTCAATGTCGCTTGGGAGAGTTTTGCTCTCATTTCCATTTCACCAATATTGAACTGGCGAACATCAATGGTTGCAATATCATTGCACTCTTTACATGCATGATGACACTTACCATCTAGGTAGTCATGCTTTTTAACTAGGCTTGGCTTTTTGCACCAATCACAAACGCCTTCTATTGTGAACATATTCTCTCCTCACCTGTTTAAGTCAGGTGTATTTTCGGCGCAAATTATGACACAAGTAAGACCCATTAGTTAATAGTTTGTTACCCGTTTTTGAGAGGGGGATCGATTGCAACACCAATAAAATCGTTATCTTTGAGATATAGGAAAATGAAGATGTGTGTTTGTTTACGGTTTTGTAACATTTTGTAAAATGGTTTTTAGCGCATTGTTCAAACGTTTCATTTCTTCGTCACATCCATGACCATCAGGGTGATAGATTTTCGACAGTTGTTTGTATCGAATTTTGATGCTTTTCTGGTCAGGTATTGAACTCGGTGTGTACCCAAACAGAGCACAAGCGACCTGCAAATTACTCAGACCTTTGCTGTTTTTCTGCTTCTTCAATTCGTGAAACATAGTGTGCAGCTGGCGTTTTTGTTGCCTAATCGTAAGGTCCTTTGAGCTAAGCTGCGCTTCAAGTGATTGTTGTTGCTGATTCAATTCACCAGATTTTAGAACCTGTCTCTTTCGCGAGATAACCAGAGTCGCACTGATACTCAAGATCGCAATCAGTAAGGCCAACGCAGCACCAATCATATATTCAGAGCTGGTTAGGTTAGAACTGGAGAGCTTAGAGCGTGTCGCTTGGCTAGATTGCACTTGCTGAGATAGCCCCTGACTGCTGTCGATTTCAGAGTCGATGCTGTCATCGAGCTGTTCTATTGAAGAGATCTGCTTTGCGCGCTGCTGGTTGAATTGCGCTTGTAGAACACGGGTGTAGCCATCTTCTGCATTAGGGTTGTCTTTTAAGGCAGCTTCATACCATAGCTGCGCGGCATCTAATGGTTGGAGTAGTTCCTTTTCAAGTGAGGACTCATAGATCTTTGCTACTTCCACTAGAGCTCTCTTGTTACCTTGCAATGCCGCTTTGATGAACCACTCTAAGGCCATTTTGTTATCTTGCTCGATACTTGTTCCTGCCAAGTACCACTCGCCGAGTTTAAATTGTGCATCTGCATTGCCATTATCTGCAGATTGAGAGTACCAATAGAATGCGTCGTCGATGTTCTCAGGCACACCCGTTCCCAATTCATACGCTTGCGCTAATTGGTATTGAGAAATGGGATCTTGAGGTTGTGACTGTAGTGAAAACTCATTACTACTTGCTGCGTGCACGAAATGTGGGGTGGGCAACAGTATCGAGGAAAAAACGAGGGCTAGAAATAGAGTTCTAAGAAGTGACGATGACAAAAAGTTGGATTGGATAAGCAAAAGATAAGTCTCGTAAAAAAGCCCAGAGTCGATATGTCAGTATGAATACGCTTTATGGTTGTTGGTTATTAGTATTACGTTAATTGAGTAACATAACTGATAAACAACTATATAGAGGTTAATTCAATAGATAAAGACGGACTGGGCTTTAATCGTGCTACTTAAGCGGCAAGATTTGAATTTCTACACGACGGTTACAAGCACGACCTTGAGAGGTATTGTTGTCACATAGAGGGTAACGCTCACCGTTACCACGAGCAATAGCACGGCCTGCTGCTACATCTTGAGAGATCAAGAATGCACGAACAGATTCAGCACGACGCTCAGAAAGGATTTGGTTAGTCGACTCACTGCCAGTGCTGTCCGTGTGACCTTCGATCACTAGGCTTGTGTCTGGGTATTCAACTAGGATGCGCGCAACGCCGCGAAGTGTGTTGTGAATGCTTGATTCTAAAGCGTAAGAACCAGAATCAAAACCAATGCCGTTTTCCAGACGAAGTAGAAGTTGATTCTCACCAACACGTTCTACTTGAACGCCAGAGTTCATTAGTTCTTCACGAAGGGCTGCTTCTTGTCGGTCAAAATAGTAACCAATACCACCACCAACAGCCGCACCACCTGCCGCACCAATAAGTGCACGTTTACCACGGTCTTTAGAGTCACCGGTAGCTGCACCAGCGACGGCACCAGCAAGTGCACCAATTAGAGCGCCTTGAGTTGCAGAGTTAGTCTCAGATTCGCCAGTTGTCGCGTTTTGGCGTTGAGTTGCCTGACAACCCGTTAAAGCGATAGTAAGCGCTAGGGCTAGTGTGATTTTTTTCAACGTATTTTCTCCATCATG
The DNA here is from genome assembly GCF_003050065.1 of Vibrio sp. 10N.286.51.C3. NCBI lineage: Bacteria > Pseudomonadati > Pseudomonadota > Gammaproteobacteria > Vibrionales > Vibrionaceae > Vibrio > Vibrio sp. 10N.286.51.C3. The sequence continues at coordinate 7,044 of NZ_PIGC01000013.1, forward strand.
TACTTCTATCAAACGAATAAATCCGAGTGACAAACATAGTCCTGTAAATCTTATTGATGGTTTTTATCAATACGCCGAAGTAATGTAAAGTGGCTCTATGATTTAGTTATCTTTTTAGCTGCCTGGGTACCGCCAACTGGTCGATTAACAGACAATTTACGACCTTTCTTCAAACCAACTTCATAATCGGCGGTGAGGTTTTTCATCGCTTCTCTCAGTTGCTGTTTGAACGTTTCACGGTCGATATTTTTGAATTCTTTATCAATGTAGTTATTGATCTTGTTGTTTGATTCGTCGTCTGGAGTAATGGTTGGCAGCTTTTCAAGTGCACCTTCAACCCAGCCTGAAACAAACGAGTTCACGCGGCGTGTTACTTCTAATGAGCCTGTGCCAGAGCCAGCAAAGCTATTTCTGAATTGGCCGGTGTGTTCATTCAGCTCGCGATAAATGATATCGAAAGCGAAGGCTGCGAAGATCGCGCGGTCGGCTTCACCAATGAATTCAACGCGCTTGAGGCCTTTGTGATTCAGTAACACGGCTTCTACGCCAAACTTGGTGTTGATACCGCGAATAACGCGCAGCAGTGTAGAACTGATATTTGCAGGTAACAGGTGACTGGACTGAGTTTTCCCCATCTTGATAAATTCAATATCGTCTTTTTCGAGACCATATTTCAGCATCAAGTTATGCGCCATTTTTATCGCATTGGCAGCTTCATTGACGTTCGCAGAATTTCCAAGCTCAAGACACTTGGCAATTTTCTTTAGGGCTTTTTTCTTATCCATCGACAATTTAATCAGTACCGCAAATTTTTAAAAGTCCAACATTTTACATGTTTTCGCGGGTAACAGAAAGGCAAAACTGGTTTGATGAACAAGTGAGGTGGTGAACATTGGACTGCACGAGCCGGCTTGGTGACACAAACAAAAACGCCATCAAGAGTATTGATGGCGTTGGTGACTCGATTTTTTAGAATGACTAGAGCTTTCGCAAACTAGATACCCAGTTCATCGAGTAGATCTGCTGCAGAATCATTGCCAGAGCTTTGAGCTGGCTTGTTCGCTTCTTGCATTTTTTTCTGAGTCGCCTCAAGAATGCTATCTGGACATTCGTCTTCTGCGATTTCAAATTCTTCCAATTGAATGAATTCGGTCTTATCCATCGCAAGCTCAAGGTAGAAGATGTTGTTATTGGCGGTAGAGAAGGTCACACGACGAGCTTGTGGACGATCGAGATTGGTATCAACAGAAAGGTTTACTTGCTTGTTCAGAGCCAGCATTTTTGGTTGGTTTTGGGTGATGTTGGTTTGCAGCTCTTTGCGGATTTTATTGGTGAAGTCACCCACCAATTGGTTCATCAACTCACCCAATACATCACCCACTTCGTCTGAAGTATGAAGCACAGCGAGCTCGTTTTCAGGCATGCCCATATTGCGCATGTAATTGGTGTAGACCTCTAACGCTGCTTTGGACGTAAAATTGATAACAACAAGACCAGAAAAGCCGCCGTCAAACAGAACGAAGCAACCAAAGTCTGGCTTTAGGCTTGTTTTGTTGATCTTTTGAACCATGGCTGAATAGGACACCTGAGAAGCCGTCGCTGAAGTAAGTACGCTTGAGACTGATTGGCATAGTTTAAGAAGGATATCTTCAGTTGTGACTGTTTTGTTTTTTTTCATTGTGATGTGCTCGTGGAGATGTCTTAAACAAAATGTTATTCAGTATATTACTACTGAAATAAGACGAAAGTGACTATTTCTCCATTCTTGCACTGAGATTCTGATTTGATCACCTTTTTATATGATCTTAATAGTAGTAAAGTGACGAAATTCAAAGAAAATTATTAAAAATCTCAGATAACCCAATGCTGATAGGATCAGCGAAGTAGGGGCAGGAAGCAAATGTTACCAAGACTTCAACTCAATGCTGATGTCGATCCAGTTGTCGTACGCTTTTTAGATGAACTAAAAACAGCGGGCTTTACTGGCGACATTGAATCTCAATATTCTAGCCGTTTGGCTGTGGCGACTGATAACAGTGTCTATCAGCAATTGCCGCAGGCGGTCATCCTTCCTAAAACAACGCAAGATGTTGTGCTTATCGGTAAAGTGGTTTCTAAATCTGCTTACGAACGTGTGACCTTTTCCCCTCGTGGTGGCGGTACCGGAACCAACGGACAATCTTTAACAAAAGGTGTCGTGGTTGACCTGTCGCGATACATGAATAAGGTTCTTGAGATTAACGAGAAAGAAGGCTGGGTAAGAGTTCAGTCTGGTGTCGTTAAAGATCAATTGAACGACGCTGTTCGCCCGTATGGTTACTTTTTCTCTCCAGACCTTTCCACAAGTAACCGAGCAACCTTGGGTGGCATGATCAATACCGATGCTTCGGGCCAAGGGTCATTAAAGTACGGAAAAACGTCTGACCATGTATTATCGCTACAAGCGGTATTCGCAGACGGTTCATGTTTAGAGTCTGATTTATCACACGGCTTACCCGTTGAAGGTGAATTCGCTCACCATGCCCTTGAGGTGACTGAGGCTGTTTGTCGAGACAAGCGCGCTCAAATTCTGGATAAATTCCCTCCGCTGAATCGCTTCTTAACTGGTTACGATCTAAAGAATGCAATCAACGAGCAAGACGATAGCTTTGACCTGACTCGCGTTCTATGTGGCGCTGAAGGTTCGTTAGCATTCATCACGGAAGCTAAGCTAAACCTAACGCCGATTCCAAAAGCACGCACACTGGTTAACGTGAAATACAACACGTTTGATTCTGCATTGCGTAATGCACCGTTTATGGTGGAAGCGAAAGCACTGTCTGTTGAAACGGTTGATTCAAGAGTATTGAACTTAGCGAAGCAAGACATCGTCTGGCACACCGTGAGCGACCTGCTGACCGATGTCCCTAACAAAGAGATGCTTGGCATCAACATGGTTGAGTTTGCAGGCCAAGATGAAGCGGAAGTTGAACAACAAGTTCAAGCGCTGACGGCACAACTTGAAACCATGGTAGAAACCGAAGACGCGGGTGTGATCGGTTTCCAAGTTTGTAGCGATTTGGCGAGTATTGGCCGAATCTACAACATGCGTAAGAAAGCGGTGGGTTTATTAGGTGCGGCGAAAGGCCGAGCTAAGCCAGTCGCTTTTGCTGAAGATACTTGTGTACCACCAGAAAACCTCGCGGACTTTATCTCTGAATTTAGAGTGTTACTCGATTCAAAAGAGTTGAATTACGGCATGTTTGGTCACGTGGATGCGGGCGTATTACACGTTCGTCCAGCATTGGATCTGTGTGACCCGATGCAAGAAGCCTTGATGCATGAAGTCTCTGATGAAGTGGTTAAGCTAGTGGCGAAATACGGCGGCTTAATGTGGGGTGAACATGGTAAAGGCTTCCGTTCTGAGTATGGTCCTGACTTCTTCGGCGAAGAGCTGTTTACCGAATTAAGACGCGTTAAAGCGGCATTCGACCCGCATAACAAGATGAACCCTGGCAAGATCTGTACGCCTTTAGAAAGTGACGCTGAATTGGTGAAAGTCACCGATACTAAGCGTGGTTTCTACGACCGTCAGATCGAAGTACAAGTTCGTGACAGCTTCAAGCAAGCGATGGAATGTAACGGCAACGGCTTATGTTTCAACTACGACACGAGCTCGCCAATGTGTCCTTCAATGAAAGTTACGGCTGACCGTCGTCATTCACCAAAAGGCCGCGCAGGCTTAGTCAGAGAATGGTTACGCCAGTTAACAGAGCAAGGCGTCGATATTCTCGATTTAGAGCAAGAAGCGCTGAAGGACAATACTCCGGTTAAAACCATGGTGGAACGTGTTCGTAATACAATGAACAAACGCCATGAATACGATTTCTCGCATGAAGTTCACGAAGCGATGAACGGTTGTCTTGCGTGTAAAGCGTGTGCGAGCCAGTGTCCGATTAAAGTTGATGTTCCGAGCTTCCGTTCTCGATTCTTAAACATTTATTACTCACGCTACCAACGCCCTGCAAAAGACTATTTAGTCGCCAACATTGAAACCATGCTGCCGCTAATGGCGAAAGCGCCAAAGGTTGTTAATGCTGCCTTGGGTCAAAAGTGGATACAAACCGCAACAGCGAAAACAGTCGGTTATGTTGATGCACCGCTTATGTCGGTCCCTACGCTTAAGAATCGTCTGGCGAGCAAAGAGCTGCAACTATTCGATATCCAATATCTAGAAGGGCTCTCTTCTGAAGAGAAGAAACAGCATGTGTTGATCGTCCAAGACCCGTTTACTAGCTTTTATGATGCAGAGGTAGTCGAAGACTTCGTTACCTTGACTCAGAAGCTTGGCAAAACACCGGTACTACTGCCGTTCAAACCTAATGGGAAAGCGCTGCACATAAAAGGCTTCTTAAGTCGTTTCGCTCGTGAGGCGAAATCGACGTCTGATTTCTTATCGATGGTGGCTGATATTGGTATTCCTTTAGTCGGTGTTGATCCTGCTCTTGTGCTTTGTTACCGCGATGAATACGTCGAGATTTTAGGTGACAAGCGTGGCGACTTTGATGTGCTCACCGTACATGAATGGTTAATGCCGTCGCTCGGTGATTTTGAAGCGCGTTCTGCAAGCGAAGAAATGTGGTACTTGTTTGCTCACTGTACGGAGAAGACCAAAATGCCAAACGCTGAAAAAGAGTGGGGCGCTATCTTCAAACACTTTGGCGCTGCTTTAACCAGCGTTCCTGTCGGCTGTTGTGGTATGGCAGGTACTTTCGGTCACGAAGTCGATAAGCTGCAAATGTCGAAAGACATATACGGTCTAAGTTGGAAGCCAAGGATGCAAGACTTACCGAAAGAGCGTTGCTTAGTGACGGGTTATTCCTGTCGAAGCCAAGTGAAGCGTTTTGAGGGTGAGAAGCTTGCCCACCCACTACAAGCGCTCGCAAAAATTATTTAATACATTTAGCCCAGCAATTGCTGGGCTTTTTTCTAAACTAACAATGGAATTGTTAATAAGGAAAGCTATGAGATTTCTTGAGTTAAAAGTACCACCCGTTGCACTTTTCATTATTGTATTTATAGCCTCGAACTTCTGTGCGCAGCAATTGATCCTAGGAGCAATTGCACTGCCTTATGGAATGGTTGTACTCGGTATCGGGATTGTATTGAGTGGTGTGATTGGAATATCAGGCATATTGGAATTTCGAAAACAGAACACCACCGTTAATCCGATCAAAGTCGAAACCGCCTCGGCAGTTGTGGACAGCGGTATTTTCGGTTACACCCGTAACCCAATGTACTTAGGGCTATTCATCCTACTGTTTTGCTTTGGCTACTTCTTCCAAAACCTGTTCAGCGTTTTACTCAGTTTTGTATTTGTAATGTACATGACTCAGTTCCAAATCAAACCCGAAGAGCGAGCACTAGAAAAATTGTTCGGTGCTGAATATGTTGATTACAAACAAAAGGTTAGGCGTTGGATCTGATGTGGATTCAAAGACAATCAAGTAATTAGATAATAACTATTATCATTTAGTTGAGATTCATCACAAAAAAATATAACCAATGTTTCATATTGTGTTTTTATAAAATAGCCTGCACATCATTATTAAAAGATATAAAAGGCTAGGTAATAAAAATGGTTCAGGCTAAATGGTTGTCGCTAGGTATCTATGCAGTGAGTCTGTCTTCAACGTCGGTGTTGGCAGATGTTTCAGCTCGAATTATCAACGGTAAAGAAGCAACACAAGGCAATTGGCCATTTATGGCTGCGCTAGTCTCAAGGAACGTGAACGCTTATGACGGTCAGTTTTGTGGTGCGAGCTTCATTGGTGAGCGATATGTATTAACTGCCGCTCACTGTGTGGAAGGTAATGGTCGTGAAGATCTAGATGTGGTGATTGGCGTATCAAACCTTTCTGCCTCTCAAGCCGCACAACATAGATACGCTGTTGATAATATTTATGTACATGAATATTACAACTCTGCAGCGACAGGCAATGATATCGCCATTATTGAGCTCGCAGAAAAGCCAGCTGAGTCTGTGGTTAATCTCGTTGATGGTTATGTTCGAGGTAACCTAAATGATGGTCAGATGCTAACGGTGATGGGCTGGGGAGATCAGGACGCATCAGATGGTTATGCATCTAAGAGTGAACTATATCAAGTCAACATTCCTTTAGTTAATCAGTATGAATGTAATAGCGTTCCTCACAGTGGCTATGCGTCAATTGGCAGTGATGCATTCTGTGCGGGATACAGTGATGGTGGTTATGACTCCTGCCAGGGTGACAGTGGTGGACCAATCGTTGTGTCGACAAATGGAACATATGAGCAACTGGGCATTGTAAGCTGGGGTAAAGGCTGTGCACAGTCCAACGCCTACGGAGTCTATACCAATATTAGCTACTTTGATGATTGGATTGATGAGCAGCAATCAGGGCTTAGTTACCGTCAAATTGAAATGCTTGGTGCAAAATTATTGGCGCCTATTTCACATACCTTTGAATTCACAAATAAATCTGATCAAAACATTGCAGTAAACCGTGTTTATCCAATTTCAGGTAATGATACTGTTATAACAGACAACGGATGTAGCATTTTAACTGCAGGGCAAAGCTGTGAAGTTGTGGTTAGTTTCGACCTAAACTCAATTGGTGAACATGAATTTGGTATTAATGTTGACACTGATTTATTGGTAGGCACGGTTACTTCAACTGCTTCTGTAATCGGAGCGAGATCTGTAACGGATACGGTGAGTTCATATGTAAGCATACCAAACAGTGGCGTCTACAACACACAAGCTTGGATTACAGAAGGTGATTCGCTGTCCTCACCGTCCATTAGCCACGGTACATCTACAGCGCTTATTGTTGAGGGGATTCCTTCTGGTACAGTTTCGTTTGACCTAACTGCATCGTCTGAAGCTGATTATGATTTTGTTGAGGTTTATATTAATGGTCAAAAACTTGATAGTGTCTCTGGTGAGTTTTCTGGTTCGGTCAACCTACCGATGGTGAGAGATTCCAATAATAGCTTCATGATTACCTATGTGAAAGATTGGTTTGGTTCCACCGGAAATGACAAAGCTACGGTCAAGAACTTCTCTTATACAGATGAGATAAAGATATCTAAGTCTGAAGGAACGCAAAACGCAAAAAGCTCAGGGGGCGGTAGCGGCGGCTCGCTGTCTTGGCATTGGTTATTTGTGCTTTTAGGCGGTGCGACTGTACGTAAGTCATTTTCACCACTGAAGATGAAAGGTGATCAGTAAGCTATACCACTGACGCTAACTTAAGACTGATAGCCAACCTATCACCTTTAGTTAAACGCGAAAAGCCCAGCTGGATGAAATCAGCTGGGCTTTATTGATCTGAATTCACGGTTATAGCTAACTCCGATTTCCGTTTCTAACTTGGTTTCAATCAGTGCCAAATCAAACCAGAAGAGCGAGTACTAGGCAATTATTCAGTGCTGAATATGTTGATTACAAACAGAAGGTTAGGCGCTAGGTTTGATTTGTTAATGCAGTTAATAAGCTAGCTATTCACTAATGTTTGAAACCTATTCAAGGTAAGCCATATTTTGGTGCGCTTACCATTTATATTTATTTTTTATCAAATAACCTGTCAGTTATTATTAAAACAAATGAAAGGTTAGGTAATGAAAGTTATCCAAACAAAATGGCTGCCATTAAGTATTTATGCGGTTGGTCTCTCTTCAATGCCGGTGTTGGCAGATATCTCCCCTCAAATTATCAATGGTAACGAAGCGGCAAAAGGTAGTTGGCCATTCATGGTCGCGCTTGTTTCAAAAAACATGGATGCCTACGAAGGGCAGTTCTGCGGCGCAAGTTTCATTGGTGAGCGATATGTGCTCACCGCAGCGCACTGTATCGAAGCAAGTAGCAACCAAGATTTTGAGGTTGTCATTGGTGTCTCTGATCTTTCTTCGCCCGACGTAGAGCAGCACCGCTATTCTGTTGAGCAAATTTATGCCCATGAAAGTTATACTCAAGAGCCTGCGAGTAATGACATCGCTATTATTGAGCTTAATGATAAGCCCACGGAGTCTGCGGTTAACCTGGTCGATGGTTATGCTCGTGATAACTTGAATACAGGTCAGATGTTAACTGTCATAGGTTGGGGTAACCAGAATTCATCAGAAGAGCAATACTCATCCACGAGTCAGTTACATCAAGTGAATGTTCCGTTAGTTAGTCAGCGAGAATGTAACTTTGGTCAAGGAGACGGATATTCAGATATTGGCTCTGATGCTTTTTGTGCCGGTTACAAAGAAGGCGGACGCGATTCATGTAGCGGGGATAGCGGCGGTCCAATCATGTTGTCCACCAATGGTCACTACGAACAGCTAGGTCTTGTGAGTTGGGGAGAAGGTTGTGCACAGCCAAGGGCATACGGTGTCTACACCAACATAAGCCACTTTGCTGACTGGATAGGTAAGAAGACGGCAGGTTTTAGTTACCAAACTAAAGCGATGCTTGGTGCTCGATCTTTGGGCCCAATTGAACACAAGTTTGAATTTACGAACAAATCTGATCAAGAGATTAAAGTAACCAACGTATCTTTAGCTGTCGCCACAGACGATCCCATAACCTACAATGGTACTGCGATCATAAAGAGCAATAGTTGTACGACGCTATCGCCGAATGAAGGCTGTGATGTGGTTGTAAGCTACAACATAGATTCAGTGGGTAATCATGATTTTGGTATCAAGCTGTCAACCGACTCATTAGCCGGTGTGGTGACATCAAAGGCATATGCTATTGGCGCGAATGTGGTTTCTGATGCAGTGAATTCACTCGTCACGATACCTAAGAATGCAGTTTACAGCACAGAAGCTTGGGATGTTGAAGGGTATACGATAGCTTCACCGGATATTAGTAATAGCCAGTCCACCGCATTCATTGTTGACGGAATCCCAGCTGGTACCGTGTCTTTGGATCTCACCGTCTTTTCTGAAGAAGATCGTGACTATATGGAGATCTACATTAACGGCTTTGAAGTCGGCGCGTTTGCGGGGCAATTATCTGGGACTGTTGAACTGCCAATGGCGAGAGCTAAAGACAATAGCTTCATGATTGCGTACAGCAAAGATGAGGCGGGTTCTGCAGGGCATGACAGAGTGACCATTAAGAACTTTGCTTATAGTAATGAGATTAAAGAGCTAAGCTTGGTGGAAGATCCAATCATCAAAAAGACAGGTGGTTCAATGGGTTGGTATTGGCTGGCGATGCTGTTAGGTGGCACGATGATACGTAAGTCACTTTCGTCATTGAAGAGGAAAGGTACTCAGTAAATACCGGTGACTTATATTAATATCTATTGTTTAGAATAAAAAAAGCCCAGTTTGATACCTCAAGTTGGGCTTTTTAATTCTGTGTTGGCTTACTTAAGCGGCAGCTGCGAACTGAGCTAGAAACATCTCTTTACGTTCGTTGAAGCGGTTTACTAGGTCATCGACAGAAGCTTGGTCGTATGGCTTAAGGCCACTTGCTACCATGCGTTTCACGCCTTTACCTACCACTTCGCCGTCCTCTTTGAAATCGAAGTTCAGTGTCACGATGCCACGCTTGCCTTCAACATCAAAAGTCGCACCAGAGAATTCAACTTCTGGGTGAGATAGGTCTAGGCGAGTAAATTCAACTTCCATGCTCTCGTAAATAACAAGAGGGCGTTGGCAGTTGATCATCATCTGTTGCTCTTCCATAAGAGGAACCATGATGTGTGGGAAGTTCATACCAGAGAACTTAACGTAGTTTGTTACTACGTGTTCGATGAATGCTTGATCGTGGCTTTTCTCACCTTCACAAGACATGTGTAGGTACTCTTTGCCTTTCTCGTCAACCAGTGAGCTTTCTTTTTCACACTTGTTGTCAACGCTAAGCGCAATACCGTTACCAACCATACCTGAAAAATCAAAACGCATTTTTTGGCTGATGCCTTCTTTCTGCAGAAGAACTGCAAACAAAAGATCGCCAGGCACGCAGAAGCGCTTGTTGTCTTCATCGTGAATTGGGTTGAAGTCAGCGGCTACTTTTTTAGCAAAGTGGCTAGCCTGTTCACGAGTGAATTGAAATTGATTGTCTTCAGTAGAAAAGTAAGGTGTCAGAAACATAGTATCGCTATTAGTCATCAAATCTGGGGTGGATTATAGCTAACTAACTTCGTTCTAATGGTCTATCCAGTTAACTTTGCTTATATATCAGTTAATTAGATAAATACGTTGGATGGTATGTGACGATTTTAAGAGAGATATGGCCTCTGGCTCAATGCAACAAGGGCTAATCGATAGCCCTTGTTTATATGACACTCTAATGAGTGTTGTTCAGAATGTTTTTGCTTTAAAAGCTACACAAAGTGCCTTCTGGCATTAGGTGATTATGAACGGATAATTTGAGCAATAAGTTCGCTTGTTCAATATCCGGTGCAAAATATCTGTCTTTGTCGTAGAAGCTGACTTTTTCACGCAAAATCTGTTTCGCTTCTTCCACACGAGGAGAAGATAGATTCGGAGCGCGGAAGTCTAGCCCTTGTGCTGCTGCCAAATATTCTACAGCCAATATCCCACGGGTATTTTCAGCCATGTATCTAAGTCTACGTGCTGCGAAGGTTGCCATTGATACGTGGTCTTCTTGGTTTGCTGATGTCGGAAGGCTGTCTATTGACGCAGGATGCGCTAAGGTTTTGTTCTCACTCGCCAATGCTGCAGAGGTAACCTGAGCAATCATAAAGCCCGAGTTCACGCCACCGTTATCGACCAAGAAAGGTGGAAGTTTGCTTAGCGCGCTATCAATCAGCAGCGCCATTCTTCGTTCTGACAAGCTACCGATTTCAGCTATTGCTAATGCAAGGTTATCGGCAGCCATTGCCACAGGTTCTGCGTGGAAGTTACCCCCTGAAATAATGTCGCCATCGTCAGCGAAAACCAGCGGGTTGTCGGATACGGCATTCGCTTCAATCGTTAAAGTCTCTGCTGAGTTACGAATCTGCTGTAAACAAGCACCCATCACTTGAGGTTGGCAACGCAGTGAGTAAGGGTCTTGAACCTTTTCACAACAAGTGTGTGATTCACCAATCTCACTCTTTTGATCGAGCAGATGACGGTAAGCAAGCGCTGCATCCATTTGTCCACGATGACCACGAACGCGGTGAATACGAGGGTCAAATGGGCGGCGACTACCGAGTGCGGCTTCTACAGACATTGCACCACACACGGTTGCAGACGCAAACAAGTCTTCAGCTGCGAATAGACCTTCTAATGCAAAGGCCGTCGATGCTTGAGTACCGTTTAACAGCGCTAAACCTTCTTTAGGAGCAAGTGTGATTGGCTCAAGGCCAGCGATCTGCATCGCTTCTAAACCTGTAATGATCTTACCGTTGTGGCGTGCTTGGCCTTCACCTAGCAGAACGGTACTCATGTGGGCGAGGGGAGCAAGATCTCCAGATGCACCTACTGAGCCTTTCTGTGGTACACATGGGTAAACTTGAGCGTTCACAAGATCGATAAGTGCATTGATCACCTTGAGGCGGATACCAGAGTAACCGCGAGATAAGCTGTTAATTTTTAACACCATCATCAAGCGCACAGTTTCATCAGACATGAATTTACCAATGCCCGCCGCGTGAGAAAGCACGATACTTTTCTGTAGTACTTCTAAATCTTCAGGGGCTATTTTAGTATTCGCTAATAAGCCAAAACCTGTATTGATGCCATATACCGTGCGATCTTCAGCAATCACTTGCTCGACAACCTGCATGCTCGCTTCAATATCAGGGATAGCTGCAGGGTCGAGTGACAGGTTCACAGGGCTACGGCTGATTTTACGCAGTTCAGATAGGCCTAGTAGTCCTGGCTTAAGTAATAAATTCAACATGTTATCTCCAGACATTAAAGGCGACGAAGTTCTTCGTTCAACATAGGTAAATCAAGCTTCTGTTCTTTCGCACACTGCTTGGCAATATCGTAACCCGCATCAGCATGACGCATTACGCCAGTTGCAGGATCATTGTGAAGTACGCGAGCAATTCGCTGTGATGCATCTTCACTACCGTCACAACAAATCACCATACCTGAGTGTTGCGAGAAGCCCATGCCAACGCCACCACCGTGGTGTAAAGAAACCCATGTTGCGCCGCCTGCAGTATTTAGAAGGGCGTTCAATAGAGGCCAATCTGATACGGCATCTGATCCATCCATCATGCCTTCTGTTTCACGGTTCGGGCTTGCTACTGAGCCTGAATCTAGGTGGTCACGACCGATAACAACGGGTGCTTTAAGTTCGCCATTCTTAACCATTTCATTGAATGCTTGGCCCAAGCGTTCACGATCTTTCAAGCCAACCCAACAAATACGAGCTGGTAGGCCCTGGAACTGAATGCGTTCACGCGCCATATCTAGCCAATTATGTAGATGTGGGTTATCTGGAATCAGTTCTTTTACTTTTTGGTCTGTTTTGTAGATGTCTTCTGGGTCGCCAGATAGGGCTGCCCAACGGAACGGACCGATGCCTTCACAGAATAAAGGACGAATATAGGCAGGAACGAAACCTGGGAAATCAAATGCGTTTTCTACGCCTTCTTCCAGTGCCATTTGGCGAATGTTATTACCGTAATCTACAGTCGCAGCACCTCGATATTGTAGGTCGAGCATCGCTTGAACTTGAATCGCCATCGATTGTTTCGCGGCTTTCACCACTTTTGCTTCATCAATGGTGCGCTCTTGCGCTGCTTTTTCCATTGTCCAACCTTGCGGCAAGTAACCGTTCAGTGGATCGTGGGCAGATGTTTGGTCGGTCACTACGTCAGGCGTGATGTTACGTTCGACTAACTCTGGGAAGACGTCTGCGGCGTTACCTAATAAGCCAACAGAGATTGGCGTGTCTGACTCTTTAATCATAGCCATTGCTTCATCTAAGCTGGTGGCTTTTTTGTCTACATAGCCAGTACGTAAGCGGTAGTCGATTCGTGATTCATCACACTCAACCGCGATCATTGAGAAACCAGCCATTGTTGCCGCAAGAGGTTGAGCGCCGCCCATGCCGCCAAGGCCGCCTGTGAGTACCCATTTGCCGTTTGCTTCGCCTTGGAAGTGTTTCTTCGCAATCGCGACAAAGGTTTCATAAGTACCTTGAACGATGCCTTGTGAGCCGATGTAGATCCAGCTACCTGCGGTCATTTGACCGTACATCATCAAGCCTTCTTTATCGAGCTCGTTGAAGTGCTCCCAGTTGGCCCAATGTGGAACAAGGTTAGAGTTAGCGATCAACACGCGAGGTGCGTTTTTATGAGTCGGGAACACGCCTACAGGTTTACCTGATTGAACAAGCAGCGTTTGGTCGTCTTCTAAACGCTCTAATACTTCAACAATCTTGTCATAACATTTCCAATCACGCGCTGCGCGACCAATACCACCATACACAACCAGTGCATGTGGGTGTTCTGCCACATCAGGGTCTAGGTTGTTCATTAGCATACGCAGTGGTGCTTCTGTTAACCAAGATTTAGCGCGCAAAGTGGTGCCATGAGGTGCGCGAATTTCGCGAGTCGTGTCGAGACGAGGGTCACTGTTGTGGTGTTCCGTCATTTTGGAATTCCTTCTGTTTCACGTTATATCGTTGTAGTTGTAGTTGTAGTTGTAGTTGTAGTTATCGGTATATCTGGATTAGTCGTTGGCCATTGCAGAGGCAATATCCCAACACAAACGAGCAGCCAATCGAGCCGTTTGGCCATCGACGTCGTAGTCTGGGTTATATTCCGCAATGTCCGCGATAATGAGTTTTTCACTGTGTTTAAAAATCTGTTCTAGAAAAGGAGCGAGTGTTTCATAGCTCACGCCTCTTGCCGCTGGTGCACTGACACCCGGCGCAGTCGCCGCAGGGAAGACATCGAGATCGATGGTGAGATAGAGGTAATCACACTCATCGATGAATTTTTGCAACTTAACCAATTGAGCGACTTGGTTTACTTGGGTCATATTGCGGTCGTGTTCATACCAAACGCCTAGTTGGTCGGCTTTGTTGAACAGTGCTTTAGTATTGCTTGCCGCGCTAACACCAAGGCAAGCGTATTTGAACGGCCATTGATGTTTGTGGCAGTAATCGCTGATCTGATTAAAAGGTGTACCTGAACTGGGTTTAACATCAGCGATGTCGCTTTCAAATTCACGAAGGTCAAAGTGAGCATCAAAGTTAACGATGCCTATTTTAGGCTTGTGTGCTGGCTGACCTTTATCAAGGCGTTCCGCTTCATGTCGGTGTTCAGTTTGATGTAAATGCTCAGCGAGGCCTTGGAACGAGGCCCAAGCCACTTCGTGACCACCGCCAAGGGTAATCACTTTGTTGGTTGATAAGGCATTGGCAATCACAGAAGCACACTGTTTTTGACTGATTTCTAATTGACCATCGTTACATTCGATATCACCAAGATCCGCGATGTGTGTATCACTATGCCAAGCCATATTAGCTAACGCTTGACGAATTAGGTTAGGTGCTTGTCTTGCGCCCACTCGTCCTTTATTTCTTGCAACGCCTGCATCGCTGGCAAAGCCGACCAAAGCGATAGCGCCATCAGTAAGCTCGTTACTTAAATCATTATGTTGCACTTGCTTGGTAATGTGATGAACGCGGGTGCAGAGTGCACCATCTTCAAGATCATTACGTCCCGTCCACACAAAGTTATGTACGGTTTCTGAGTTCTTTTGAATGCCGTTGGACTTAGATTGAGTCATGACACACCTCGCCATTAACAATGCGTTTATGAAGATGAGGAACACCAACTTGATAGCTCAGGTCAGCAGGGTGGTCGATATTCCAGATAGCCAAATCAGCGGCATAACCCACTTCAACTTTACCTTTGGTTTGTGAGTCGCCAATGGCTGCGGCAGCGTTACAAGTCACACCGCGTAGTGCTTCTTCAGGCGTCGTACCAAACAGGGTGCAGCTCATGTTCATCATTAGCGTTAAGTCAGCAAAAGGAGAAGTGCCGGGGTTTAAGTCGGTCGCTATCGCCATTGGAATGTTGTGTTCACGAAGTAGGGCAATAGGTGGCTGTTGAGTCTCTTTTAAGAAGTAGAAAGCGCCGGGAAGCAAGGTAGCAACTGT
Organism: Vibrio sp. 10N.286.51.C3; assembly: GCF_003050065.1. Lineage (NCBI taxonomy): Bacteria > Pseudomonadati > Pseudomonadota > Gammaproteobacteria > Vibrionales > Vibrionaceae > Vibrio > Vibrio sp. 10N.286.51.C3. Next base: position 22,144 of record NZ_PIGC01000013.1, read on the forward strand.
GCCTGATTCCGCCAGTGCCTTGACTCCAGTTTCATCAAGGTACTCAACATGGTCGACAGAGAGTGCGCCGTACTTCGCTGCAAGCGCACTACCACCCATATTAGAAAGCTGTTCTGTGTGGCCTTTGATCGCTAACCCATGTTCTTTAGCTGTCGCAAATACACGTTCGGTTTGTTCTAGATTGAAGCCGATAGATTCGCAGAACACGTCAACTGCATCGGCGAGTCCTTGCTCTGCAGCTTTAGGAATGATCTCTTGGCAAACCAAATCGATATAGCTGTCCGGATGCTCTTTGTATTCGGGCGGTACAGCATGGGCTGCAAGGAGAGTGGTGCTGATCTTAATTCGGCGATGATTCTCTAACGCTTTAGCAGCACGTAACATTTTGAGCTCATCTTCAAGTGTTAAACCATAGCCAGATTTTACTTCGATGCTGGTTACGCCACTTCTTAGTAGGCCATCGAGTCTCGGTAACGCCATTTCAACCAGCTCAGACTCTTGCGCTGCACGTGTGGCCGTGACTGTCGCTAGAATTCCACCGCCTTGTTTGGCGATGTCGGTGTAAGAGACACCATTCAAACGCTGTTCAAATTCGTTGGCGCGATTACCTGCAAATACGAGGTGAGTGTGGCAATCAATCAGCCCTGGGGTGACTAACTTGTTTTTGCAGTCATAGGTGGCGTAATCCAAAGAACCATCAACACTTACTTGTTCTAACTCAGAAGCAAGTTCGCCTTGGTTTGAACAAGAGATGGACACGATCTTACCGTTTTCGATAACGATATCTTGAGGGGCAGAGGGCTGATAACCATCGGCTCCTGAACTCATGGAGACCACTCGTGCGTTTTTGAGGATCAAATTCATAATCACCTAGATCTTTGCTTAACATTAAATGTATATACAAATAAATAGGCTAAACGCTGACCCGAATCAAGTTGATGTTGCAAAAATGTGATCGTCGATCGGGATGATGTTCTTTAATCTAGAAGTATCTTGGAGCTTAATTTGTACTTAGAGCCAGGATGGTAGAGCAATGCAAAGCTGATGAGACGTTCTTTGCTCCATGTTCTTCTATTCAAAAGAAGGCAAGGCTCTGATTCAGAAAGCTTTAGTGACGTTCTGATCTGAGTGTCTGGAATAATGGCTTCAACCGTGTGTTCAATAGCACTCAACGGGCAGTTTTTTGAAAGGTATTCATTGGGTGTAGATTTTGAAAAGTCCTGCTCTAGGTATTTTGGAGCGGCTTGAGAGCTCACCCAACGAGCTTCCAGTTGTATCGGCGTATTGTCAGCAAAGTGGATGATTTCACTATAGAATACTTCTGCATTGATCATCACGCCTAACCGTGTGGCGGTGCTTTCATCAGCCTTGATGTTATCGTGTTTGATCACTTGGCTAGTATACGTTTGGCCACGGTCTTTGATCTCTTGCGCGATATTGTTGATATCAAGTAGCGGAGATTGTGCTTTTTCGTCGGGCTCACAAACAAAAGTACCGAGCCTTGGCTTCCTGATGAGCTTGCCTTCAGACACAAGATCTCGAATGGCTTTATTCACCGTCATTCTACTCACGTTGAACTGTTCTGTGAGTTCGAGTTCGGTGGTAATTTGATAACCCACCGGCCAGTGACCATTGGTAATTTTGTCATCTATGAACTGTTTTATCTGAAGGTAGAGCGGCGCTTTCGACATAATGAAACCTTATTTGACTATACAAATAGAGTAACGGAATTTTTCACGATTTCAACATTTCCTCGGGTAATGTGACCTTATTCAACATAGATGGGGCAAATTGCTTGATTCTGTGAGGCAAGTGTCGCAAATTGTCACGCAATAACTATTCGTAAATCAGATAATTAGAAAGAGAAATAATATGTTTAAGAAATTAAAGGCCTCGTTGGGCATTGGTGCAGCAAAGGTTGATACCGTCTTAGATAATATTGAAGTTTTCCAAGGTGGCGAGTTGTCAGGCAATGTTCACATTGTTGGTGGCGACGTTGAGCAACAAATCGACCTGATTAACTTGGTTCTCAACACAGAAGTAAAAGTAGAAACAGAAGACAGCACTAGCTATGAAACTTTTTCACTCGGTCGTATTCAAGCCGTAGAGCCTTTCGTTATCCAACCGGGCGAAGCCAAACTGGTTCCATTCCGTCTTAAACTGAATGATGAAACGCCAGTCACCGCGTTGAACGCACAAATGAACCAATGCCATGTGTGGGTCGAAACCAATCTAGATATCGGCTTCGCGATTGATCCTAAAGACCGTGACTTTATCTCCGTACACCCACTGCCAACGGTCGCTAAAATCATCCAAAGTGTAGAAGCATCGGGCATGGCAATGGTGAAAGCAGACGTAGAGAAGGGCTTCTTAAAAGGCAACAGCTTTGCTTCTCGCTCTGGCTGTTACCAAGAGATTGAATTTCGCAGCGGCGGCTTTATGAATAACAAAGAGATCGAGCTGTCATTCATCGTAGATGGTTCTATGGTTCACTGCTTAGCAGAAATCGACCGCTCAATGAGCTTCCGTGGCGACCAATACATCTCATTCAGTTTGCCAGCTAACGCGGCCGACTCAGACATCCGCAACGCTGTATCAAGAATCATGAGTGCGTAGTTCCCTCTCTGTTAGTAGTTGCTCTGTCTATTAACAGAGACAAGACAATACAACTTCTAAAGCCGAACTTAACCGTTCGGTTTTTTTGTATTGTAGATAAAGCCAACGAATTACTGATTGAGCTATGGGTTAGGCGTTAGAAGGATCTATATAGAAGAGACATTTCAGTCATATAGTTTTGTGGTGCTGCGGGACTAACATTGTCATTTCATATTATTTCGTTACAATGTTTGGCTACTCACAAATGGGGCATCTGTATTTGCTTCTATGTGGGTATATTTATTATGCATATATCCCCAATCAGCGTACTAGTTGATTGAAAGACATATATTAAACATTTTCATGTGTTGCTTGGTGTGCAACACCACTGTAAAGGACAAATAATGCCAATTATTACTCTTCCTGACGGTAGTCAGCGTCAATTTGACAACCCTGTATCAACTCTAGATGTTGCCCTATCAATCGGTCCTGGTCTTGCGAAAGCAACCATTGCTGGTCGTGTAGACGGCGAGCGTGTTGATGCTTGTGATCTTATCGAAAACGATGCAAGCCTAGAAATCATCACAGCTAAAGATGAAGTTGATGGCCTTGAGATCGTTCGTCACTCTTGTGCTCACCTTTTAGGCCACGCGGTTAAGCAGCTTTTTCCAGAAGCGAAAATGGCGATCGGTCCTACTATCGATAACGGTTTCTACTACGATATCGACCTTGAGCACTCTCTAACGCAAGAAGATCTAGAAAAGATTGAAAAGCGCATGAAAGAGTTAGCGAAGACCAAGTACCAGGTTGTTAAGAAGAAAGTTAGCTGGCAGGAAGCGCGCGACGCATTCGAAGCTCGCGGCGAGACTTACAAGATTGAAATCTTGGACGAGAACGTTTCTAAAGACGATCGTCCAGGCCTGTACCATCACGAAGAATACATCGATATGTGTCGTGGTCCACACGTGCCTAACATGAGCTTCTGTCAGCACTTTACTCTACTTAACGTAGCGGGTGCTTACTGGCGTGGTAACAGTGACAACAAGATGCTTCAACGTATCTACGGCACTGCATTCCACGACAAGAAGGCGCTTAAAGCTCACCTTGTGCGCCTAGAAGAAGCGGCTAAACGTGACCACCGTAAAATCGGTAAAGCGCTTGACCTATTCCACATGCAGCAAGAAGCACCAGGCATGGTGTTCTGGCACCATAACGGTTGGACTATCTTCCGTGAGCTAGAAGTATTTATTCGTCAAAAACTGACTGAGTACGATTACCAAGAAGTTAAAGGCCCATTAATGATGGACCGTGTTCTTTGGGAACGCTCTGGTCACTGGGATAAGTACGCTGAAGCAATGTTCACAACTTCTTCTGAGAACCGTGAATACGCTATCAAGCCAATGAACTGTCCTGGCCACGTTCAAATCTTCAACCAAGGTTTGAAATCTTACCGTGATCTACCGCTACGTATGGCTGAGTTTGGCTCATGTCACCGTAACGAGCCGTCTGGCGCACTTCACGGCATTATGCGTGTTCGTGGCTTCACTCAAGATGATGCTCACGTATTCTGTACTGAAGACCAAGTTCAACAAGAAGTTAAAGCTTGTATTGATATGGTTTACGATACTTATACAACTTTCGGTTTCGAAAACATTGTTGTTAAGCTATCGACTCGTCCAGAACAGCGTGTAGGTTCAGACGAAATGTGGGACCGTGCAGAGGCTGACCTTAAGCAAGCGCTAGAAGCATTAGAGATTGCATACGAGATTCAAGAAGGCGAGGGTGCGTTCTACGGACCTAAGATTGAATTTACTTTGCATGATTGTTTGGACCGCGCTTGGCAATGTGGTACAGTGCAGCTCGATTTTGCATTACCAGAACGTTTAGGTGCTACTTACGTAGGTGAAGATAACGAGCGTCACACGCCAGTTATGATCCACCGCGCGATTTTAGGTTCACTAGAACGCTTCATCGGTATTCTTATTGAAGAATACGCTGGCTTCTTCCCAACGTGGTTGGCGCCAGAACAAGCAGTTGTAATGGGCATTACAGACAAACAGTCTGAATATGTACAAGAAATTACGAAAAAACTGCAAAAAAGTGGATTTAGAGTCAAAGCAGACTTGAGAAATGAGAAGATTGGCTTTAAAATCCGCGAACATACTTTGAAACGTGTACCGTTCATGCTTGTGTGTGGTGACCAAGAAATGGAAGCCGGCGAAATTGCAGTACGTACACGTAAAGGTAAGGACCTTGGCAAATTTAAAGTGGATGACTTTATTTCATACATCCAAGCCGAGGTTTCAAGCCGTAAGCTCAATCTGGAGGAATAGCTATTAAAGGCGGAAGACGTGGCCAACAACCGGCCAAACAAAACCAGCACCGTTTAAACGGTGACATTCGTGGCGTTCGTGAAGTGCGTCTAACTGGCGCAGACGGCGAAGCTGTTGGTGTAGTATCAATCGCTGAAGCGATGGAAGCTGCAAATGAAGCTGGTATGGATCTTGTAGAGATCAGCCCTAACGCCGAGCCGCCAGTTTGTCGTGTGATGGACTACGGTAAGTTCCTCTTCGAGAAGAGCAAAGCTGCGAAAGAGCAGAAGAAGAAGCAAAAGCAGGTTCAGATCAAGGAAATTAAATTCCGACCTGGAACTGATATTGGAGACTATCAGGTAAAACTACGCAACCTGACTGGTTTCCTAGAAGACGGCAACAAAGTGAAGGTAACAATTCGCTTCCGTGGCCGCGAAATGGCTCACCAAGAAATCGGTGTTGACGTTCTTAATCGTTTGAAAGCGGATACTGAAGAATTTGCAGTAGTCGAATCTTTCCCAACGAGAATTGAAGGTCGCCAGATGATCATGGTGTTGGCCCCTAAAAAGAAGTAATTAACGGCTTTGCAAGTAATTGAACCCTGCAGCCTCAGGTTGCGGGGTTTTATTCGCCCTAATTACTATGTTATTAACAACTCAACAATGCGGAGTTATTCATCATGCCTAAGATGAAAACCAACAAAGGTGCTGCTAAGCGTTTCCAGAAAACTGCTGGTGGTATTAAGTTTAAGCACGCTGGTAAACGTCACATCCTGACTAAGCGTACTACTAAGAACAAGCGTCAGCTACGTCCGAACTCGATCCTTCCTAAATGTGAAGTTGCTCAAGTTCTACGTATGATGCCATACGCTTAATTCTTTTTAGTTTATAAATTCGTTTAGTTTAGGAGAAGCATAATGCCTCGCGTAAAACGTGGTGTACAAGCTCGTGCACGTCATAAGAAAGTTCTAAAACAAGCTAAAGGTTACTACGGAGCACGTTCACGTGTTTACCGCGTAGCTTTCCAAGCAGTTACCAAAGCTGGTCAATACGCTTACCGTGACCGTCGCAACAAGAAACGTCAATTCCGTCAACTTTGGATTGCACGTATCAACGCGGCATCTCGTCAAAATGGTCTATCTTACAGCCGTTTCATCAATGGCCTTAAGAAAGCATCTATCGAGATCGACCGTAAGATTCTTGCTGACATCGCAGTATTCGACAAAGCAGCATTTGCTGTTCTAGTTGAAAAAGCGAAAGCATCTCTATAATTTAGAGTTAGCTTAAAGGTTTAAGAAAAGGAGAACTTCGGTTCTCCTTTTTTATTGCCTGTAATTTAGCTTTGCCATATTTTCTCGCATCTCGCATCTAATTTTTTATTCGCTTGAACAAGTATTCTGGTATATAAACATTTACCTAACCTTTAAATGTTAAGCGACCGAGATAAATGACCGCACCTACTACTATGACGTTCTTCGAACGTTTTGAAACAGATATCCTTTCAGGCAAAAAGACCATTACTATTCGCGATGAATCTGAGCGCGATTACCAGCCGGGCAGTGTTGTAGAAGTATCCACGCTAGAGCAGGGACGTGTATTCTGTAATCTTAAGATCATTAGCGTTGAACCAATCCTGTTTGATGACTTAGGTGAGTTCCATGCTCAGCAAGAGAACATGACGCTAGAAGTCCTGAAGGGGGTGATTCAAGATATCTACCCAGGGATCTCTGAACTTTATGTTGTCTCTTATGAGTTGGTAGCTTAAGCCTGATTGGATTAGATTGACTAGCTAGGGATGGCGATTTATGAGTAATAACCAGCAGACACTACTTCAGCTTTACTGTCGTGAACAGCAAGACCAAACGTTACTGTCTAAGAATGACCTTGATAGTGAACTGAGCGAGAGTGCCGATTATTTAAAGTGGTGCGAGAGCAAAAGAAACTTTGTTGAAGAAGATGTCTTAGGGCGTACTTGGGTAAAAAGTTGCCCAGCAGGGTATATTACTGAGGTTCACTTTCATTTGGATGGCAGTCTAACGGAATACCGCTTGTTTGATCGGTTTGAAACTCAAGGTCATTGGCTGTTGAAAAGCGGGTTGCTGCAAGTTGAAATCAGTAAAGGTGACAATCGTTACCAGTTTGATGCGGTTGCGTGTAAAGACTTGAATATCCACTCGGCGGTGGAATATAAAAACCAAGAGCTTCACTCCTACCTTAAGCTTGTTCAGGTGGAAGCTAGTTAACTCGGATTTGACTCATCAAGCTCCAAAAGCAAAAAAGCTAACGTCAAACGTTAGCTTTTTTCATTTCGATCGAACCTTGATTGGCTACTTAGGCTTGGCAGCCCTTATGCGTGATAGTTTTCAAGTTCCTTGTACAGTTCTGAATCTACGTCGTCAGTAGAGCAAACTGTCAATAGGTCTTCAATAAAACACTTGAGAGCGCGAGCTTCGATGCGTCGAATACCCTGTTGCTGCTCTTCAGTCAGGTAACCGTAGATAGTCGCCGCGCCAAAATCACCAAAGATCATTTGACCTTGTTCATTAACCAAGGTGTTGTGCGCATACAAGTCACCGTGGCAAATCTTGTTGCCATGCAGGTGATTAAATACATCAATCATTTGAGTAACGATGTTGTCGATTTGCGCGATTGGAAGTTCGAAACCTTCTGGGAAAGTATCACGCGTGCAAGTATCGAGTGTCGGTGGCAAGCCTAGGTTGTAATGGCAGCTTGGGATAAGCTCCATCACCAACGCAAGGTAATCTTGTTCGTCCACTTGCGCGATAGACTTCACTAAGTTGCTATGGTGACCAGCTTGAAGACACGCTTCTAGTTCATCATGTGGGTAACCGTCGCTTGTCACTTCGCCTTTGAATACTTTAACCGCCACTTCCTGAGGGAAATCAAAATCACTGTTTAACCAATTAGCATGAGATATCACGCCTGATGCACCTTGACCAAGCACTTGATTCAATGAGTAGCATTGCGAGCTTACTGCAGGCACGCTATCTAAGCTGCTCGGGTGTTTGCAAAATGGATTGCCCGCAAAGGCTAACCAAGCAAGTTTTGGTAGCTTAATAAGGAACTCAGGGAATTCAGTCAGTTGGTTTGCAGACAAGCGGACCAGTTCGAGGTTGGATAGGTCTTCCATACTCTCAGGTAAAGCGCGAAGCTGGTTGCCTGCGAGTGCTAGCTTTTGCAGTTTTGGTCTTTCACCCAGTGAGTTAGGCAGAACTTCGATGGCATTATCTGTCAGAATTAACCAGCGCAATTGAGCGGGTAGGGACTCTTCACTCACAGTTTTGATTTGGTTGGTCTTGAAACCGATCATTTCAAGCTTAGGAAGTGACCCAAGAACATCAGGAAGGTGCGTGAACAGGTTGTTCGAAGCGAAGATAATACGCAGGTTAGTAAGCTGTGCTAATTCTTGTGGAAGCTCTGATAGCTGATTCCCCGAAAGATCCAGAATCTCTAGCGAATCGGAGAGCTCTAAGATCTCTAATGGAAACTCGGTGAGACCTTCTGACAGTTTTAAGCGCTTAATACCTTTTAGTTGCCCTGATTTTAATTGTTCTAGAGTATGCAAACCTTAGCCTTATGAATAGATGTTCGAGGCGCGTAGTGTACTTGTCTCAAGTGAGAAAGGCGAGCACCGGAACGATGCTCGTTTAACTAAGCTTAGCGAATGAATTTACGAAGCTTAAAGTTGCATGTGATTTTGGCTTACGCCAACCTCCTCAACAAAATCGGTATCATGACTGACTAGGATGAACGCACCTTGATAGTCACGTAAAGCCGACGCCAATATTTGCTTTGAGTCGATGTCTAGGTGATTGTCTGGTTCATCGAGCAGCAGTAATGGCGAATCCTGTTTATGGCTGACGATCAACATCGCCAGTTTCATTTTCTCTCCACCACTTAGGTGAGCTACTTTGCGGTACACGGAGTCTCGCCTAAATCCAATGCCAGCTAACAAGGTGCGTGCGTCACTTTCCGTCATGCTGCAGCTATGTGCCATCAGGCTATCGAACATGGTGTCATTGGTGTCCAACAAACCAAAGTGTTGATCAAGGTACACCGTAGATCCTAAGCGTTTGATGGTGCCAGTGTAGTTCGAGTGCTCGTTGTGAATCGCTTTCAACAGTGTCGACTTACCACAACCGTTTGCACCAGTTAGATAACAGCGTTCACCTTGTGACAGAGAAAAGTGGATAGTAGTACCAGCCCCATACTCAAGTCGGCAATCTTCAACTGTTAATAGCGCGTTCTTTTTCTTGCTATTACTCTGCTGTAGATACAAGGCCTGAGGTTTCAGTTGCTCTTGCTGTTCTTTAAGAAACTGAAGCTTATCTTGATTTTGCTCCTTTAAGTTATTTTGACTAATGGCTGATGCTCCTTGCGTTCGTCCGGCTTTATCTTTCATCGCATCCAATAATATCTTGGGTTGGCTGCCTGACTTTCGCAGTCGGTTTCCTTGCGCCTCTCGCTGTTGTGCTTTTTCTTTGTTGGCTTGAGCTTGGCGTTCAAGTCGTCTCTTTTCGGATTGGTGATGCGTAATCTGCTTGTCCAATGCTTCATTTTGGCTCGACATTTGTTTGAAGTAGTCATCGTAGTTTCCTTTATAGAAACGTAACCCCAAACTGTTGAGATGGTAGATACCTTCCATGTGTCTCAACAGGCTTCGGTCATGGCTAACCATCAGTATTTTGCCTTCATATTGTTGGCACTGTTCTATTAACCAGCTACGCCCGTCATTGTCTAAATGATTCGACGGCTCATCGAGAATCAGTATGTCGTTATTTGATGTAAATAAGCGATGAAGTTGCAAGAGGGCAAGTTGGCCGCCGCTTAATGTGTTGCACGGTGTGGTTAACTCACTGGTTATTTTCAATGTAGCTAAAAGCTGTTGAGTGCTTTCTTGCAAACCCCAATCGTCGCCAACGATATTGAAGTGCTCAAGTTCGCAGCTACCTTGTTCGATAGCTCGCAAGGCATTGAGCTTTTCGTTGATACCTAAGAAGTCAGCAATGCTGATCGTGCTATCTAAAAGTTCTGAAGGCAACTGTGAGTAGAAACCAATCGAGCCTTGTCTAGACACACTCCCAGATGTCGGCTGCGCTTGCCCGGTGAGTAATGTAAGTAACAACGACTTTCCGGCTCCATTTCTTCCAACTAAGCCAGTTAATCGCGTGTTCAGATTAAAGGTGATGTCTTTAAATAACCACTCACCAGTATCGAGCTGAAATGAGAGATTATTGGCTAAAATAGTAGGCATAAAAATACCTCCCTTTACGTATAAACGAGTAAAAGGGGCGAGGCGCTTTTCTACATAGACTCCAACGTAGGACTCTAAGAATAGATCGCCCAAGACATTACTTAGGTAGATGACCAATCAAAGATAGAAAAGCTGTGCTGAGATGATTTCTGTCTTTGAGGTGCAGTTCTGCAAGATTCATGTTGTCAAAAGACGGATCTTTAAGAACTTGATTTGTCGCGAAAATAGATGACGAAGTAACGCCCACTAACCCCGAGTGTCCAAATGATTTTTATAAAAATAAATCGGATGTCAGGATGTTAGTACTTCATTATGGCGTTATTCTCTTTTGAAATGATGGTGGGATGTTACTGAAAGAGAGTGCTTAAAGTCAATATGATGACCTGATTAAAATGTATCCAAATAATTAAAGCGCCTCATGCCTATATAGATATAGCCATGAGGTGCTTTAGAGTGTTCTTTGAAAGCAAGAGCTTCAAATAATGTAAAAATTACAGGTTTTGTCCGCCGACAGCTCGCCAACACATGTCAAAGCTATCGCTGATGTACTTGGCTGACTGCTCTGGTGGTAACTCATTCTGCTCAATCAACCAGTTTGCACAAATCAAAAAATGGCTGTGGATGAAGTGCCTAACGAGATTAATGTCTAACACCATTAACTCACCGGCTTCCTGTCCTTTCAAAATGATATCATCGAGTGATGCGAACATCTGCGAGACAATGACTTCGCGAGTTTGAGTCGTTGGGTCAAAATGCACATTGGTGAAAAACTTCATGGCGACTGGGTTTTCTAATGCCCACTCAATCCCTGTCATCCACATGAATTTAAAGGCTTGATAGCGATTTTGTTTAGCGATTTCTGTGTGCTGAACAAGGGTAGAAAATAGCTCTATTTTCAGTTCACGAAACAGTTCATCAATCAGTAGAGATTTGTTCTCAAAGTGATGAAACAGCGTGGCTTTTGCTACCCCTGCGGTTTTCGCTATTTGACCTGTAGATGTGCCCTCTAACCCTTGTTGAGAGAAGAGTAGGAGCGCAGCATCTAGGATTTTTTGCCTTTTCGTAATCATCGATTCAGTACTTTGAACATCATTTTTTTGATTGGGTTGTTATATGGAGGGTGCATCAACTTAGTGAAATTGATTTTGCCTCGAGTCAATACGGTTTTCGCATGGCTGAAGGTTCTGAAGCCTTCAACACCGTGGTAGTGTCCCATGCCTGACGGACCAATACCACCAAACGGCGCGTCTTCTGCTGCGACATGTACTAGAGAGTCGTTAATACAAACACCCCCTGAATGAGTGTCCGATAGGAATAGGTCTTGAGTCTGTTTGTCGTGACTCATTAGGTACAGGGCAAGTGGACGTTCTCTTGTTGTGATGTAGCTGATTGCTTCTTCAATAGAATCATAAGGCACGATAGGAAGCACAGGACCAAACAACTCTTCTTGCATTGCCACCATGTCGTCATTCACTTCGGTGAGAAGGTGTGGCGTCATTCTGTGGTTCACGTCGTCTTGCGCTTGTTCGGTGACAGTATGTACTACAGCACCTTTTGATTGCGCATCTTCAACCACACCTTTTAATCGATTGTACTGACGCATGTTAACCACTGAGGTTAAGTCTTTGCTCTCAATTCCCGCTTTATACAGCTTCTTGAAGTAGCGTTTATAAGCCGTGATAAATGCATCGACTTTTTCTCTTGGCAGCAAGATGTAGTCAGGCGCGACACAGATTTGGCCTGCATTTAAGCTTTTTGCAAACAGGATACGTTCAACAGCGTCAGCCACATCAAAGTCAGGGGCGATGATGGTTGGAGACTTTCCGCCAAGTTCAAGTGTCACTGGCGTTAAGTTCGCGGCAGCGGCTTTCATGACGTGCTTACCTACCGCGGTTGAGCCTGTGAATAGGATATGGTCAAACGGCAGCTGGCTGAATTTCGCGGAAACATCGGCTTCACCTTCGATGATCGCCACTTGATCTTCACTAAAGCCTTCAGCCAACATCGCTTTTAAAACACGGTTGGTTGCAGGGGTAAACTCAGACATCTTAAGCATTGCTGTGTTACCTGCTGCCAATGCTGTAATTAGAGGACCCAAAGAGAGCATAACTGGGAAGTTCCAAGGCACGATGATGCCAACCACACCTACCGGTTGATAATGCACAGTAATCTTGGCTGGTGTTAGCATCAAGCCGGCTTTTCGACGTGAAGGCTTCAACCACTTCTTAAGGTTTTTATCACTGTAATTGATCTGGTGTAGGGAAGGGGTGATGTCAGCAATTAAGCTGTCGTGCTTTGCTCGATGGCCATAATCTTCTGATACCGCTTCAATTAACTGCTCTTGGTAGCGCATTAATAGTTTTTTCAAGACTGAGAGATCATTTCGTCTCTGCTCAAGTGTTGGATTAACGTTGTTACGGTAGTGATCTTGTTGTCGGTTGAACAGTTGATCCATGTCGTTGGTGCTTGACGTGTTTGGTTCAAGGTCTAGATTATGGCTCATAGTATCCCCTAAATTCGAAGGCTGACCGATTGGTCGGCCAGTTAAAATTACAAGAATATCCAACCGAATACAAGATGCGCGCAAGAAAAGTTCAATAATTGAGCGGTTACAACATTGAACTGGGCGATTTTTAGTAGGAAGAATGAAGTATTAGTAGGCATCGAATCGAGGGATACAAGCCGTGTTGGTGATAGCGAGAGTTGTGATCGGGAAGTGCGCATGTTTGTCACAAACCTGACTTAACATCACCAAATTAGCCAAGAATTTTAGGTGCAAATGCTATTTTATTCACCTAATTTTTTATGAGAAAGTGCTTTATATTTAATGCGCTTCAGCCTGCTTTTTGCCCTAAAACCTTGTAATTCCTTATCTGTCATTTTAAGTAGATCGGTCGATAAAAAAACGTAATCGTAACCACAAATATCTATGGTTGGACTCGCTCTTCATAATATCGGTTAATGCAGCCAACAAATCGTTTTTGAGCGTTTTTTGTTGGGTTATACCTCGCTATTCCAAAGAGGTATCTTCTGTCGATGGCCCTATAGTGTGAGGTCTCTAGAATTGGAAAATTCGGTTAATTTGGAACGCATCCGTGCTGAGTATAATGTAAAGCACTGGAGCCAAGGTTTTTATGGAATTGATGACAACGGTGAAGTGTATGTTTCACCGAGCGAAACGGATCATCAAGTTCCCCTCAGTAAGATCGTAAAACAGTTAGAGCAAAGAAATATTGGTTTACCTGCTCTTGTGCGTTTTCCTCAAATAGTGCATCAACGTGTGCACAATATCTGTAACGCATTCAACCAAGCGATCGACGAATATCAGTACGATAACCGTTACCTACTTGTTTACCCGATTAAAGTTAATCAACAAAAAGAAGTGGTTGACGAGATCTTAGCGAGCCAAGCTCAATTAGAGCAGAAGCAACTAGGTCTAGAGGCGGGCAGCAAACCAGAACTATTAGCGGTATTGGCGCTGGCTCAAAAAGCGAGCTCTGTGATCGTATGCAACGGTTACAAAGACAGAGAATACATCCGTCTTGCGCTTATTGGCGAAAAGCTAGGCCACAAAGTATTTATCGTTCTAGAGAAATTGTCAGAGCTTGATCTTGTTCTTTCTGAAGCGAAAGCGCTTGGCGTTAAACCTCGTTTGGGTTTACGTATTCGCCTTGCTTCTCAAGGTGCGGGTAAATGGCAAGCAAGTGGTGGTGAGAAGTCGAAGTTTGGCTTGTCTGCATCACAAGTGCTTACCGTTATTGAGCGTTTGAAAGCCGAAGACCAACTGGATGTTCTAGAGCTAGTACACTTCCACCTTGGCTCGCAAATGGCGAATATTCGTGATGTGCGAAATGGTGTGAGTGAGGCGGCTCGTTTCTACTGTGAACTGCGTGATATTGGCGCTCAACTGAAGTTCTTAGATGTTGGTGGTGGTTTAGCGGTCGATTACGACGGCACACGCAGCCAATCTTCAAACTCAATGAACTACGGCTTGCTTGAGTACGCTCGTAACATCGTGATGACAGTAGGGGACATTTGTAAGCTCTACAATCAGCCACAACCTGTGATCATTTCGGAGTCTGGTCGCTCACTGACTGCGCACCATGCCGTGCTAATCACCAACGTGATTGGTACTGAAAGCTACTCGCCGGAAGACATGGCAGCACCAGAAGCCGACGCACCACTGTTGCTAAACAACATGTGGAAGAACTTCTTGGAGTTAGATGCAGGCAATGATGACCGCGCGCTGATTGAGATCTACAACGATACGCAAAGTGATATCGCAGAAGCACACAACCAATTTGCGACAGGCATGCTGAACCTTCAGCACCGTGCTTGGGCAGAGCAGATGTCTTTGCGCATTAACTACGAACTTAGCTCTCGCATGAGTACTAAGAACCGTTACCACCGTCCAATCTTGGATGAGTTGAGCGAGCGTTTGGCTGATAAGTTCTTCGTTAACTTCTCACTGTTCCAATCATTGCCTGATGCTTGGGGTATCGATCAGGTGTTCCCAGTATTGCCTCTTAGTGGTTTGGATAATGCTGACGAGCGACGCGCTGTGGTGTTGGACATCACATGTGATTCTGACGGTACGATTGATCAGTATGTTGATGGTCAAGGTATTGAAACAACGCTGCCAGTTCCTGCATGGAACCCTGATGAACCATATTTGATGGGCTTCTTCCTAGTAGGCGCATACCAAGAGATCTTGGGTGATATGCATAACCTATTTGGTGATACGCACAGTGTAGTGGTCAACGTTGACGAAAGCGGTGAAGCGAACATCGATTACATTAACGAAGGCGACACGGTTGAAGACATGATGCGTTATGTTCATATCGATATGGACCTAATTCGCCAGAACTACAAAGAATTGGTAACGGCGAAAGTACCAGCTCAAGAGCAGCAAAGCGTACTTGAAGAGTTAGAGCAAGGCTTGATGGGTTACACCTATCTTGAGGATTTTTAATGAACGATCTATTTACGAAACCAGATTACTCACTGTACTCCAATGCGATGACTTTCATGCGCCGTCCATTGGTGCAGAACCCAATCGATAACGATGCTGATGTGGTGGTGTTGGGCGCGCCGTTAGATATGGCGACATCTGGTCGTCCGGGTGCACGTATGGGACCTGATGCGATTCGCCGTGCGTCGGTGAACTTGGCATGGGAAGGCAAGAAGTTTCCGTGGGACTTCAATGTATTTGAACATACCTCGGTGATTGATGCTGGCGACCTTGTGTTTGATTGCGGTGACGCAGAAGATCTAACTCAACGTTTAGAAGCGGCTGCTGATGCGATTCTAAATAGTGGTAAAACTCTGTTAGGTTTAGGTGGCGATCACTTCATTACACTGCCTTTGCTTAGAGCATATGGCAAGAAGTACGGTGAGATGGCTCTGATTCACTTCGACGCGCATACTGACACTTACAGTCAGGGCAGTCGTTACGATCATGGTACTATGTTCTACCATGCGCCAAATGAAGGTTTAATTTCGCCTGAACATTCAGTTCAAATTGGTATTCGTACAGAGTATAAGCAGGAAGGTCACGGCTTTAACGTTATTAACGCGATGCAAGCGAACGACATGAGCGTGGACGAGATCATTGCTCAAGTGAAAGGCATTGTTGGTGATAAGCCAGTTTACCTAACGTTTGATATCGACTGTCTGGATCCTGCTTTTGCACCGGGTACCGGCACGCCAGTGTGTGGTGGTTTGAATTCAGATAAAGTGCTCAAAATCATCCGTGGCTTACAAGGTATCAACATGGTTGGTATGGATGTGGTAGAAGTGTCTCCAGCCTATGACCAAAGCGAGATTACAGCATTGGCTGGTGCGACGATTGCTCTCGAACTACTTTACGTTTGGACGGCGAACCGCCTCGCTAAATAGTAGTGTGTCATTGCTAACAGCATAACGTTATATACTGATTTTAAAGCCCATTAAGGTTTAACTTAGTGGGCTTTTTTGTTTTTGGTGGTGGACAAATAGAGTAACTCATCGTTGGAAATGAGCAGTTTCTCCCTGTTATGAACTAATGCGCTATCAGGTGTGCCTTATGCAAGTCGTTTAATTGACTCTGGATAGAAATACATCATCTTTACTCTGGTTGCTGTCTCAAATGTGGGACTTACCTCTGCTTTGCTGTCAACGCATAACTCACCTCTATTAATGCCCCATATTCGCTAATGATTTATCAACCTTATTACTGTATATATTTATAAAACGAAGAGGTGCAATTACATTGTGCGTTTATTTGCATATAAATCAGCATCCTACTAACTTTTAACTCAGGTTTTCAAATCCCAGCCACAATACCTAGATTTGTGAAAAGACGTCTCGTCGCACAGACATGGCATTTTTTATGGGGAAGACTAGGCTTAAGGGTAAGTAAACTATAAAAAAACAGGTGAAATACTTCTCTCTTTTCAAGCAGATTGGGCATAACAATGGATTGCCATTGATGAGAGCTAAATATGTGTTTAATTAAAACCTGAAATTGCTATTACAAATAATTTTCACAGCTCTAGAGAATAGTGCTTTGTGACAACGGGGGATATATGGATATCGAAGTTTCGCGCCAGGTTGCGGTAGTTGAAGCTACCAGTGGAGATGTGGTTGTAGTTAAGCCTGACGGCAGTGCCAGAAAAGTTTCGGTTGGCGATATCATCCGTGAAAATGAGATTGTTATTACCGCGCATGATGCTGAACTCCTAATAGGCCAGCCTAGCGGCCCTGTTGAGGTTGAAGGTAATTGTGTTGGTTGTGTCGATCAAGACTTGGCTTGGGCAGATGCGCCTATCGCCGGAGAGGTGAATATCGATTTGGCGCAAGCTGCTGATGATTCATTTACTGATGATGACCTTGCAGCCATCCAAGAAGCCATTTTAGGTGGTGCCGATCCAACTCAAATTTTAGAAGCTACCGCTGCTGGTGGTGGTCTAGGTTCTGCAAACGCAGGCTTTGTTACTATAGATTACACCTACATAGAAACTCATCCTTCGACCTTCTTTGAAACTTCTGGTCTAGAAGTGCAATCTGTTGATGAAGACAGAGAAGAGCTTAGATCGATCACGCTCTCATCGGGTGGTCAATCCATCGCTGAAGCACTTACCGAAGGTTCCATTTCAGGCAATACTTACCCTCAATCTGTGACGGTTACTGATACCGTTGTTGCGGGTAGTTTAGCGCTTGACCCAGATTCTTTTGCTCCAGAAACACTTTCTCTCGCCTCGCTCCTTAGTGAACTTAATAGCGACATTACCTCTAGTGGTCAACCGGTAACTTTTACGTTTGATTCAGCCTCCAATTCGATTATTGGTGTTCAAGGTACAGATGAAGTACTGCGCATCGATATTGATGCCGTGAGTGTTGGAAATGACGTTGAATTATCGCTGACCACAACTGTTTCCCAACCGATAGATCATGTTCCGTCGATTGGTGGCGGTCAGGTTTCCTTTACGGGCGACCAAATCAACATCGCCTTTGACATACAAGGTCAAGACACCGCAGGTAATCAGCTTGTCACACCTATCAATGCGCAAGTGACCGTCTTTGACGGGGTAGATCCGTCTGCTGAAAGTGTGAATATCAGTAACGTTGAAACAAGCAGTGCTGCAATTGAAGGCACGTTTTCAAATATTGGTAGTGATAATCTTCAGTCAGTTGTTTTCGACCCAAGTGCACTCGCTCAGTTTGATGGTGTCCTCAGCGATAATCAGGCGACCGTTGCATCCTTGTCTGCTGATGGAAGTACCATCACACTGTCAACCCAAGGTAGCAGCGACGTTATTTTAACCGTTAGCTTAGATACTGACGGTACCTATCGATTTGAGCAGTTGAGACCAATAGAACAAGTCGGCACTGATTCGCTTACTTTCTCTTTACCAATCACGGTTACCGATTTTGACCAAGATATCGTAACCAATACCATCAACCTCACTATTTCTGATGGCGATAAACCAGTCATTACCAATGTCGACAGTATCGATGTTGATGAAGCTGGCATTGTTGGTGGTTCTCAAGAGGGGACGGCAACCGTATCAGGAAGTGGCAGTGTCACCTCAGAGATTTTTGATAGTGACATTATCGATCATCATGAACTTGAACCTGCAGAGTTTAATACCGCTGGCACACTGATATCTAACGGTGAGGTTGTGTTACTTGAGCTGGTTGATGAAACCAATGGTGTGCGAACGTACGAGGGCTATGTCGAGATTAATGGCGCAAGAATTACGGTTTTTGATGTGAAAATTGATAGCCCATCTTTGGGTAGCTACGAATTTAATCTGTATGAAGAACTATCGCATCAAGGCGCTGAAGATGCACAGTTAACCTTTGCACTGCCTATCTATGCGGTGGACGCGGATGGCGATAGATCGGCGTTATCCAGTGGTTCAAGTACACCAGAAGCTGCCCAGATTCTTATCAACGTTAAAGATGATGTTGTTGAGCTCGTTGATAAGGTTGAGTCAGTCACGGAACCG
Organism: Vibrio sp. 10N.286.51.C3; assembly: GCF_003050065.1. Classification (NCBI taxonomy): domain Bacteria; kingdom Pseudomonadati; phylum Pseudomonadota; class Gammaproteobacteria; order Vibrionales; family Vibrionaceae; genus Vibrio; species Vibrio sp. 10N.286.51.C3. Next base: position 40,817 of record NZ_PIGC01000013.1, read on the forward strand.
ACTTTAGCGGGCGATACCATTGTTTCGTATAACCTGTTCAATTTCGAAGGCGCAGATGGTTCTACAATTCAATCGTTTAACTATGATGGTGTTGATTACTCGCTAGATCAGAGCTTACAGCCCGATGCTGCTCAGACTTTCAGTTTTACTGAGGGTGTCGTCACTATCTCATTAAACGGTGATTTCAGTTTTGAAGTCGCTCGTGATATCGACCACTCAAGCAGTGAAACTATAGTAAAACAGTTCTCATTTTTAGCTGAAGATGGCGATGGAGATACTGATACCTCAACACTTGAGTTAAGTATTACCGATGGTCAAAACCCGGCAATCAATCTGATTCCACCTGTTACTTTATCTGAAACCAACCTAGCTGATGGCTCTGCACCAAGTGGAAGTGCAGTAAGTGCAACCAACACGATCACTTTTACTTCTGGTAGTGATGACGTGGCGAATTTCCGCATTGAGCCTACAGAGTTCAATGTCGGCGGCGCACTGAAATCGAATGGCTTTGTGGTTGAGATAAAAGAGGATTCGGCGAATCCAGGTACTTACATTGGTTTCATTACTGATGGCTCAAACACTGAAATCCCAGTGTTTACGATTAGCTTCTCGTCCACCACGCTTGGTGAATACACCTTTACTTTGTTAGAAGCGTTGGACCATGCCGATGGCCTAGCGAACAATGATCTGAGCTTTGATCTTCCGGTATATGCGGTAGACAGCGATGGCGATGATTCTGTTGTGTCCCAACTGAATGTGACTATCGGTGATGATGTTCAAATCATGCAAGATGGCACGTTAGATATTGTTGAGCCTAATCTAGCTGATGGCACGGTGACCACTAACACCATTGATGTGATGCCAAACCAAAGTGCTGATGGCGCGACGATTACTCAGTTTACTTATGACGGTGTCGTAAACACACTGGATCAAAGCATTTCAGGTGAACAGCAATTCAGCTTCACCGAAGGCGAGCTATATATCACTCTTGAAGGGGAATTGCGCTTTGAGCCAAACCGAAATTTAGACCACTCGGTGAGCGAAGACATCGTGAAATCGATTGTTGTAACCTCAAACGACTTCGATAATGACTCTCTGACTTCAACCGTAACGCTGACCATCACCGATGGTGATAACCCTACGATTGACGTTATTCCGAGCGTTTCGCTTTCTGAAACGAATCTGAGCGATGGCTCTGCTCCAAGTGGCAGCGCGGTAAGCTCCACTCAAACCATCACGTTCACCAACCAAAGTGATGATGTGGTTCGTTTCCGTATTGAGCCAACGGAGTTCAATACTAACGATGATCTTAAATCGAACGGTTTAGCCGTTGAATTACGAGAAGACCCACAAGGTTCGGGTAATTATATTGGTTTTACGACCAGTGCGACGAATGTCGAAACCACGGTATTTACGCTGAGTTTTTCTAGCACCACATTAGGTGAATACACGTTCACACTCATCGAAGCGTTGGACCATCAAGATGCCCTTGGTAACAACGAGCTCAGCTTTGATCTGCCTGTTTATGCGGTAGACAGTGACGGCGATGATTCAATGATGTCACCGTTAAGTGTGACCATCGGTGATGATGTTCAAATTATGCAAGACGGTACGTTAGATATCGTCGAGCCGAATCTTGCAGCTGGTACCGTGACAACTGGTACTGTTGATGTGATGCCAAATCAAAGTGCCGATGGCGCAACGATCACTCAATTCACTTATGACGGCCAACTTCGAACGCTTGACCAAAATGACACTGGCGAGCAGCAGTTTAGCTTCACAGAAGGTGAACTGTTCATTACGCTTGAAGGTGAAGTGCGCTTTGAGCCTAATCGTAATCTAGACCACACGCTGAACGAAGATATCGTGAAATTAATCGTGGTGACGTCTAGTGACTCCGATAACGATGTATTGACCTCAACCGTCACGCTGACCATTACCGATGGTGATATCCCGACCATTGATAATGTCCCAACTGTGAGCTTGTCAGAAACCAATCTGAGTGATGGCTCTGCACCAAGTGGCAGCGCGGTTAGCTCAACTCAGACCATTACTTACACCACTCAAAGTGATGATGTGACCAGCTTCCGTATTGAACCGACTGAGTTCAATGTTGGTGGTACTCTCACATCAAACGGATTAGCGGTCGAGCTGAAAGCTGACCCAACCACACCGGGTGGTTATATCGGTTTTATTACGGATGGTTCGAACGCTGAAACCAACGTATTCACGATTAGTTTTTCAGATACCAACTTAGGCCAATACACCTTCACCTTACTTGAAGCACTAGACCATATAGATGGCCTCGCAAATAATAATTTGAGTTTCGACTTGCCGGTTTACGCGGTCGATAGCGATGGCGATGACTCGTTGGTGTCTCAATTAAACGTAACCATTGGTGATGATGTCCAAATCATGCAAGGTGGTACGTTAGATATCACTGAGCCAAACCTTGCAGATGGCACAATCACAACCAATACCATCGATGTGATGCCAAATCAGAGTGCCGATAGTGCGACGATCACTCAGTTCACTTATGACGGTCAACTACGAACACTTGATCAGAATGACTCTGGCGAGCAGCAGTTTAGCTTCATAGAAGGTGAGTTATTCATCACTCTTGAAGGTGAAATACGCTTCGAGCCAAATCGTAATTTGGATCACACTGTTAGCGAAGACATCGTGAAGTCGATTGTGGTGACCTCAAGCGATTCAGACAATGACGTACTGACATCCACAGTGACGCTGACCATTACTGATGGTGATATCCCAACCATTGATGCCGTGCCAAGCGTGACTCTGTCTGAAGCTAACCTTAGTGACGGTTCTACACCAAGCTCCAGTGCCGTCAGTCAGACCGAAACGATTACCTTCACGAATCAAAGCGATGATGTCGCGAATTTCCGTATTGAACCAACCGAGTTCAATGTCGGTGGTGCTCTGACGTCCAATGGGTTTACGGTAGAGATTAAAGAAGACTCTGCTAATCCGAGCACTTATATCGGTTTTATCACTGATGGCTCGAATGCTGAAATTTCAGTGTTCACCATTAGTTTCTCGGCAGCCACACTAGGCGAATACACCTTTACTTTGTTAGAAGCGTTGGACCATGCCGATGGCCTAGCGAACAATGATCTGAGCTTCGATCTACCTGTTTATGCGCTTGATACGGATGGCGACGATTCCTTGGTGTCTCAACTGAATGTGACCATCGGTGATGATGTCCAAATCATGCAAGATGGCACATTAGATATCACTGAGCCAAACCTTGCTGACGGTACGGTGACAACCAACACCATTGATGTGATGCCAAATCAAAGTGCTGATGGCGCGACGATCACTCAGTTTACCTATGACGGTGTCGTAAACACACTGGATCAAAGCATTTCAGGCGAGCAGCAATTCAGCTTCACCGAAGGCGAGCTTTATATCACCCTTGAAGGGGAGGTGCGCTTTGAACCTAATCGCGATCTAGACCATTCCGTTAGTGAAGATATCGTGAAGTCGATTGTCGTGACTTCAAGCGACTTCGATAACGATCCGGTGACTTCAACCATTACGCTGACCATTACTGATGGTGATACCCCGACTATCGATGCTGTTCCGAGTGTTGCTCTTGAAGAAGCGGATCTCGCTGATGGCTCATCACCAAGCGGCAGTGCGGTTAGCCAAACAGAAACCATCACTTTCACCAATCAAAGTGATGATGTGGAGAAATTCCGTTTAGAGCCGAGTGAGTTTAATACCGGCGGTACTCTGAAATCTGATGGCTTAGTGATTGAGATTCGAGAAGAGCCTGCGGGTTCGGGTAACTACATTGGTTTCACCACAGATACTTCAAATGTCGAGACTACAGTCTTCACGCTTGAATTTAGCAGCACGACTTTAGGTGAATACACCTTCACGCTTATAGAAGCGATTGACCACACACCAATTCAAGGTAATAACGACCTAACGTTCAACTTGCCAGTGTACGCGGTTGATAGCGATGGCGATGATTCTCAAATGTCGCCACTTGCTGTGACGATTACCGATGATATCCAAGTCATGGTAGATGGCGCGTTTACGATTGAAGAGCCAACTGTGGCTGATTTAGCAGCGGGTACGCCGACAACTACGACTGTGAATGTTCTTGATCTAGAAGGGGCGGACGGCACGACCATCACCCAAATCAATTATGACAACGGCACAGTGTTTACGCTTGACCAGAGCAATACGGGAGAGCAGAAGTTTGTGGTTGCTGAAGGTTCGCTTTATGTCACGCTACAAGGTGATGTGCGCTTTGAACCAAACCGTAACCTCGACCACACAAGTGGAGACATCGTTAAGTCGATAGTCGTGACTTCAAGCGACTCAGATAGTGATGTTGTTACTTCTACAGTCACGTTGACTATTACCGATGGTGACATCCCAACGATTGATAATGTACCGAGCGTTACTTTATCTGAAACTAATTTGAGTGATGGTTCTACGCCAAGTGGTGTCGCTGTAAGTCAAACAGAGACGATTACCTTCACTAATCAAAGTGATGATGTGGCGAGTTTCCGTATTGAACCGACAGAATTCAATGTTGGTGGGGCGCTTAAATCAAATGGGCTGGTGGTTGAGCTAAAAGCAGACCCAAGCACACCAGGTGGTTATATCGGTTTTGTGACGGATGGTTCGAACGTTGAAACCAACGTGTTCACGATCAGTTTCTCTAGTACTACCCTCGGCCAATACACTTTCACGTTGTTGGAAGCATTAGACCATGTGGATGGTTTAGCGAACAACGATCTTAGCTTTGATCTTCCTGTTTATGCGGTAGACACCGACGGCGACGATTCATTGGTGTCACAGTTGAATGTGACCATCGGTGATGATGTTCAAATCATGCAAGATGGAGCGTTAAACATTGTCGAGCCAACAGTTGCTGATTTGGCTGCGGGCACGCCCACGACAACGACCGTTAATGTATTTGATCAAGAAGGGGCAGACGGCGCGACCATCACACAATTTACTTATGATGGCGGGACTGTATTAACGCTTGACCAGAATAATACTGGCGAGCAGAAGTTCGTAGTTGCTGAAGGTTCACTGTATATCACTATTCAAGGTGACGTTCGCTTCGAGCCGAACCGTAATCTTGACCATACTAACGGAGATATCGTTAAACAGATCGAGGTCACCTCAAGCGATTTCGATAAGGATACCGTGACATCGACAGTCACCCTGACGATTACTGATGGTGATATCCCGACCATTGATACGGTGCCAAGTGTTACTCTGTCTGAAACTAATCTTGCTGATGGCTCAGCGCCAAGTAGCGGTGCTGTAAGTCAAACTGAGACGCTTACTTTTACTAATCAAAGTGATGATGTGACCCGTTTCCGTCTTGAACCTACCGAGTTCAATGTCGGCGGCGCACTGAAATCGAATGGTTTTGTGGTCGAGATAAAAGAAGATTCAGCGAATCCAGGTACTTATATCGGCTTCATTACTGATGGTTCAAATGCTGAAATTCCAGTGTTCACGATTAGCTTCTCGACCTCGACTCTTGGTGAATACACCTTTACTTTATTGGAAGCGTTAGATCATGCAGATGGTCTAGCGAACAATGATCTGAGCTTTGATCTTCCGGTCTATGCGGTAGACAGCGATGGCGATGATTCTTTGGTGTCTCAACTCAATGTAACCATCGGTGATGATGTTCAAATCATGCAAGACGGTACGTTAGATATCGTTGAGCCAAATCTGGCTGATGGTACGGTAACAACCAATACCATTGATGTAATGCCAAACCAAAGTGCTGATGGTGCAACGGTTACTGAGTTTTCTTTTGGTGGAATCGTTAAGACGTTGGATCAGAGCATCGCAGGCGAACAGCAATTCAGTTTCACAGAAGGTGAGTTGTACATCACCCTTCAAGGTGAGATGCGCTTTGAGCCCAACCGTAACTTAGACCATTCCGCGAGCGAAGACATTGTTAAGTCGATAGTCGTGACATCCAATGACTTTGATAACGATCCGGTGACTGCGACCGTAACTTTGACCATAACCGATGGCGACAACCCGACTATCGATGCGGTGCCGAGTGTTGCACTTGAAGAAGCTGATCTGGCTGATGGCTCATCACCAAGCGGCAGTGCGGTTAGCCAAACAGAAACCATCACTTTCACCAATCAAAGTGATGATGTGGAGAAATTCCGTTTAGAGCCGAGTGAGTTTAATACCGGCGGTACTCTGAAATCTGATGGCTTAGTGATTGAGATTCGAGAAGAGCCTTCGGGTTCGGGTAACTACATTGGTTTCACCACAGATACTTCAAATGTCGAGACTACAGTCTTCACGCTTGCATTTAGCAGCACGACTTTAGGTGAATACACCTTCACGCTTATAGAAGCGATTGACCATACACCAATTCAAGGTAATAACGACCTAACATTCAACTTGCCGGTGTACGCGGTCGATAGTGATGGCGATGACTCTCTGATGTCGCCTCTGGCTGTAACGATTACCGATGATATTCAAATCATGGTTGATGGTGCGCTCAGCATTGAAGAGCCGACAGTGGCCGACTTAGCCGCGGGTACGCCGACAACAACGACCGTCAATATTCTTGATCAAGAAGGGGCAGACGGCACGACTATCACCCAAATTAATTACGACAATGGCACAGTGTTCACGCTTGACCAGAACAACACGGGTGAACAGAAGTTTGTGGTTGCTGAAGGCTCACTCTATATCACGCTGCAAGGCGATGTGCGCTTTGAACCAAACCGCGATCTTAATCACTCGGGCGGGGATATCGTTAAGTCGATAGTGGTCAGTTCAAGTGACTATGATAGTGATGTGGTGACTTCGACAGTCACGCTAACCATTACCGATGGCGATCTGCCAATCATCAACGTCATTCCTGGCGTGAGTCTTTCTGAAGTCGATCTGGCTGATGGTTCTGCGCCAACGGGTAACCCAGTATCGATGACTCAAGTGATTACCTATACCGAGGGTAGTGATGATGTTAGTCATTTCAGAATTGACCCTGCTCAGTTCAATACTTCGGGGGCTTTGAAGTCGAATGGCTTAGAGGTTGAGATTAAAGAGCAGCCAGCGAACTCTGGAAACTATATTGGCTTTGTAAGAGACGGTGCTAACGTAGAAACCAACGTCTTCACAATCAGTTTCTCAACCACCAATTTAGGGCAATACACGTTTACGCTGCTTGAAGCGTTAGACCATGCGGATGGCTTGCAGAACAACTCCTTAAACTTCGATGTGCCTGTTATAGCAGTGGATACCGATGGTGATGAGTCTGCGATGTCACCAATGACAGTGACCATTACCGATGATGTACAAGGTGTACAAGACGGGTCATTGAATATTGTTGAGCCTTCATTGGCGGATCTAGTGGCAGGCACACCAACTACGCCAACCATCGATGTAATGCCGACTCAAAGTGCAGATGGCGCAAAGGTCACCCAATTTATTTACGATGGTGGTACTGCTGTCACCTTGGATCCGAATGTATCGACAGAGCAGGTGTTTACCGTAACCGATGGTTTACTGTACATCACGATTGAAGGCGAAGTTCGTTTTGAGCCAAATCGAAATCTGGATCATTCAGCTGGTGATATTGTTAGAACGATTGTGGTAACGACCAGCGACTTTGATAACGATACTGATACCGCGGATGTCACATTAACGATCCAAGATGGTATTGATCCGGTCATCGATGTTGTTCCTAGCGTAAACTTATCGGAAGTGAACCTAGCAGATGGCTCAACGCCGAGTGGTTCTGCGGTAAGTTCAACACAAACCATTACCTACACCGTGGGTAGTGATGACTTAAGCCACTTTAGAATTGCAACCAACGAATTCAATCCTGGTGATGTGCTGAAATCAAATGGTCTTGTTGTTCAGCTAAAAGAAGATCCTGCTTCACCTGGCGACTACATCGGGTTTACTGATGACGGGGCCGGTAACGTAACCAATGTATTCACCATTGATTTTGATAGTGTCAATAAAGGTCAGTTCACCTTCACGCTGATTGAGGCTCTCGATCACCTTGATGGCGCGCTTAATAACGACCTTAATTTCAATTTACCTGTTTATGCGGTTGATACTGATGGTGATGACTCAGTTAAGCGTGATGTTGTTGTCACCATTCAAGATGACCTCCAACAGATGCAAGATGGTACTTTAACCATCACAGAGCCAAATACTGGCACACCAACTACCTCGACCGTTGATGTATTGCCTACGCCAAGTGCTGATGGGGCAACCATTACACAGTTCACCTATGACGGTGGCTCTGCGATTACTTTGGATCAAAGCATCAGCGGTGAGCAGGAATTTGTTTTCACTGAAGGCTCGCTGTTTGTCACTTTGGATGGTGATGTAAGGTTTGAACCAAATCGTAATCTTGACCACTCTGCAGGTGATATTGTTAAGCTGATTGAATTTACTTCTTCTGATTTTGATAAGGATATTTCTTCTTCAACGGTCACACTCACTATCGTTGATGGTGATGGACCAACGTTGAATGTCGTTCCGAGTGTTAGCTTGTCTGAAAGCTTACTTGCTGATGGTTCAACGCCGAGTGGCAGCCCAGTCAGCGTGACCCAAACCATTACTTCACTCGCAAGCAGTGATGACATCGAGAAGATTGTCGTCGAAGTAGGGTTGTTTAATACCAGCGGTGTATTGAAGTCTGATGGCCTTGAATTGAGCTTGCGTGAAGAGCCTGCTGGTTCCGGTGATTACGTAGCATTCACAACGGACGGCTCAGGTGTTGAGAAAGTTATCTTCACCCTAGAATTTGATAACACTAACCCGAGTGAGTACACGTTTACTTTGTTAGAGCGTTTGGATCATGTCGACGGATTAGGAAACAACGATCTCAGCTTTGACTTGTCGGTATATGCACAAGACACCGATGGCGATATTTCACCGTCTAAACCGCTTTCTGTGACCATCAGTGATGATGTTCAATTGATGCAATCTGGTGCTCTTAGCATCACAGAGCCAAGCACGGGCACACCTACCACAACGACATTTGATGTGATGCCTGCGCAAAGTGCAGATGGCGCCACAATCACTAAGTTTACCTATGGCAGCCAACCTGAAGAGTCACTAGTACAAACCGACACGGGTGAGCAAGAATTTGTGTTCACTGAAGGTTCTCTGTTTATCAATCTTGAAGGTGATGTACGTTTCGAACCTAACCGTAATCTCGATCATTCGGGTGGTAACATCGTTAAGACCATTACGGTGACATCGGAAGATAAAGATGGCGATATTGTCACTTCAACAGTGACGCTGACTATTGCAGATGGTGCTCCACCAGTTATAGATACAGTACCAACGGTTGCATTGGAAGAAGCGAATCTGGTCGACGGCTCTTCACCGGGATTACCTGTGAGCCAAACTGAAACCATTACTTTCACAGCAGGAAGTGATGATGTGAGCCACTTCCGTATTGATACCACTCAGTTCAACACGTCTGGCGATCTGAAAGCGGATGGTTTGGTGGTTCAGCTAAAAGAAGATCCTCTGAACAGCGATAATTATATTGGTTACGTTGAAAGCGGCGGTGTCCAAACGGATATCTTTACCATCACCTTTAGCAGCATGGTTCTAGGAGAGTACACATTCACCTTGTTGGAAGAGTTAGATCATTTGCCAGTTCAGGGTAATAATGATCAAATATTCACGTTACCAGTGATCGCAGTTGACCAAGACAATACTGATTCTGTGATGAAACCTCTGACCGTTACTATAACCGATGATGTGCCTGTCATTACTGACACGACAGCGACCAGCACATTTGTGGTTGATGAAGATGATCTTGGATCTGTGGTGTCTCAAGCAACAGGTGCATTTGTTACCACAGAAGGTGCAGACCAAGTAGAGGTTTACGAACTGCGTAATATCTCTGCGCTTGAAGCGACATTGAACTCTGGAACCGAAGCGATTTCTATTACAGAAGTCACAGGAGCTGCGAACACAACGACCTATCAAGGTACGACGACAAGCGGGACTCCTATCTTCACGCTCGCGCTAGCGAATGACGGCTCTTATACCTTTACGTTGCTAGGTCCTCTAAACCATCCAACAAGCCCGAATTCCAATACCTTAACGATTCCGTTTGATGTTGTTGCGGTTGATGGTGACGGTGATGACTCTAATCAGTATGTATTGCCGATCGAAGTGCTCGATGATGTGCCAGTAATGAGTGCGCCAACAGGTGAGACGGTAGTTGATGAAGATGATCTTGCTGGGATTGGTTCTGATCAATCCGAAGATACCATTATTAATGGACTATTCACCGTTGATGAAGGTGCTGATGGTGTTGTTAAGTATGAATTGGTCGATGAAAACTTAGTGATTGCAGGCTTAACTTCTGATGGAGAAAGCCTAGAGTGGCTGCCTGTTTCACAAAGCGGTACAACCTTCACTTATGTTGCACAGACGGTAACTAGCAATCAGCCTGTGTTTGAAATCATTTTTGATACCTCAAACAACAGCTATCAATTTGAGCTGTTTAAACCACTTAAGCATCCTGATGGCGCGAATGAAAACACCATAGATCTTGATTTCTCTGTCGTGGCCGAAGATTTTGACCGAGACCAGTCGAACGCGATCGATCTGACTATTACTGTGACTGATGATGTTCCATTGGTGACTACTCAATCGATAACGCGAATTGAAGGGCAGGGTTACGGTAATTCCAAAGTTAACATGTTTGCTAATGCGACAGATGTGGGTGCGGATGATGCAGCACTGACTCGCATAGAGGGCATTACCAGCAATGGCGCTGATATCGTTTTCCGTACCGGAAATAGTGGGCCTTACAGTGATGGTTTCGATTTAAACAATGGTAGTCAAGAGGTTCGAGTATACGAGCAGACCAATGGAGGTGTTGATACTCGTGAGCTTGGTCGATTGCGTATTAACTCAAATGGTGAGGTTGAGTTTAGAGCTAACGGTTATCTAGAGCATAACGGTGAGACAATAGATTTCTCTATTAACGTGATTGCGACAGATGGAGATTTGGACACATCTGAAACACCGTTAGATATTACGATTACAGATAGGGACTCTACAAGAATCGCGCTGAAAGTGACGACCTTCGAGGATGCGGGTAGAGACTCAACCATACCTTACGCAACAGGCGATGAGCCGACTCTTGAGAATATTCAAGATAATCAAAGCGGTTTGCCTGATGCTCCTGCACAAATTGCGCTGCAGGTTAACATAAAGGACCAAGATAATAACGAGTCTATCGGCCAACTGACGATTCAGAGCGGTAATCACAGAGGGACGTTCTATTACTTTGATGGCGTGGAATATCACAAGTTAGTCGCTGAACCAAACGGTGATATCTTGTTTGGTCCGCCTCAAATGCAGCAGAGCTTTGCTCCAGACACGAATCAACCATTAGACACTATTGCGACAATCGACAACTTGTTCTTTGTTCCAGACCAAAACTACGGTTCGAATGACAATGGTGTGCGAATCAACTACGAGCTCGAAATTGATAACAACGGCACGCTTGATCATACAGTAAATTCAAACTTCAGAATTGAGATTGAAGCGGTAGCGGATATTGCAACTTGGGATGATGCGAATAGCGCGTATCAGTATCAAGTTAACGAAGATGAAGACAACGTTACGTTGCAGCTGAACGCAGAGTCGCAAGATAACAGTAATACTGAGACGATTACCTATGAACTTGAAGTTGTTCAGGGAGATGGCCAGTTTGAGCTTCTCGACCAAAACGGCAACGTCCTTACTCCGACTAACGGTGTTTACATCATTGCGGCTGGAGACATCAATAGTACGGTCGTAAACCCGATCGATAACTTCTCCGGTCAAATAGAGTTTAAAGCAACAGCGATAACGGAAGAGACGCGTAATCCGTACGATGATTCTGCAAATGGCGGGGTGGACAAAACGACCGCTCGCTCTGTAGAGCAAAACATCATCATTGATGTGACTGCCGATGCAGACCCTGGCTCGTTCAGCGTTAACCGAATCCGTATTAACGAAGACAATATCGATGATCCAGATTACGTCGGGCCTTTAGACAATAAAGACGCGTTCACGTTAGACGAAGTCATCACCATGACAGGTTCGGTAGATGCTGACAGTTCTGAAGAACTGTTTGTGCGCATCAGTAATGTTACGGAAGGTGCAGAGCTTTACTTCTTAGGTACCACGAATGTCGTTCCAACAGTCACTATTAATGGTATCGATTACCAAGAAATAGCGTATTCCGATTTGGCAAACGTTGAGGTTGTTCCAACTAAACACAGTAATGTCAGTTTCACCTTCGATGTCACGGGTGTGGTCAAAGATACCGCAAATCTATCCACGGGCGCCCAAGTCGATGAGGAGATATTAGGAACTAAAACGGTGAACGTTGAGGTGAAAGGCGTTGCCGATACTCCTTATGGTGGAACGAATGGTACGGCTTGGACAGCAATTACTGATGGCACAACATCTGGCGTTCAAACCACAATCCAAGAAAGCCAAAATGGTGATACCTTTGCTGAGCTAGATTTCACTGTATTGTCGGGCGAGAGAAGACCAGATAGCGGCACAACACCATTACCTGACGATGGCTCAGAGTCGATAACGGTTATTCTTTCAGGCATCCCTGACGGCGTTATTCTGGAAGATGGCGATGGTACCGTGATTGACTTGAACTTTGTTGGTTATGAAACGGGACCGGGCGGTAGCCCTGATCTATCTAAACCTATCTACGAAGCGAATATCACTGAAGCGGGGAAAACTTCAGGTATCCGTATTAGACCTGTTGATTCGTCGACAGAGAATATCCATATCCAGGGTAAAGTGATCGTGACTGAGAATGATGGTCATACGCTCTCTTTTGATCAGGAAATTCGCATATTAGTTGAGCCTAGGATTGATACCTCAGCAACCTACAATACGGTAACTCGTGGGGACGAAGATACGGCGATCAACATTGATTGGCACCCAGAGGGCACTGATTACATTGACGATGATGAGCACTTCACTTCAATCGTCATCAGTGGCATTCCAAGTGGTGTTGCAAGTGTGGTTGTAAACGGTGATGTAATTTGGAATTACGATGCCGTAGCCGGAACGCTAACCATCACACCTAAGAGTGGGCAGACTCCAGAAGCGTTCACTCAGATAGCACTGAACAATAATTTTATTCAGATAACACCGGAGCAAGATTCGAGCACCGACTTTACGCTTAGTACGGTTGTCATGATTGAAGAGCGCGATCATGAGTATGTTGATGCAACTGATCCTGGTCAGGGCATCGTTACCGCGACGATTACAGGTACGATTGATGTGCGTGTAAGACCTGTCGTTGAACCTGGCGATGCCGACAACAAGATTGTCGTTTCAAACGAAGATGGCTCTGGAGATCTCACTACGATTACGGCTGATGCTAATGGTGTCATTAAATTTACAACTAACAGTGATAACACATCAATTTCGGATGAATACGTCGTCCGATACCAAGAAACGGATTTAAGCACAGTAGAAGAGCAAGTCGACGAAGTGATTGTTCAGTTGACTAACACCGACGGAAGCGCGTTATCTGATGATATTTTAGGGCAACTTTTGGTCACAGGCGCCTCTTACGAAGGCGGTGGCCGTTGGGTTGTGACCAATGAAGATGCCTTTAGCGTCAGTGCGCCCAATGGATTAGATTTCACCCCTGAAAATGATGCGGATGATGTGGCTACTGATTTCAATGATATCAAGATGACAATTTTCACCTTAGTATCAGATCCAGGTGATGCCAACAATGAAACTTCAGCCCAAGTACAGCGCACCGGGGAAGTAACGCTTTCTTACCCTGAAGTGCTGACGGCTCCTGACAAAGTTGCCGCAGATATTGCGATTGTGCCAGACAGTGTTATCGATGCGGTCGAAGATACACAACTTGATTTCGGCGCGGCACTAAACGGCATTTTAAGCTTTACGGGTCGCGATGATTCTACTGACCAAGTGACGGTGATCATTGATGGTACTCTGGTCATTGATGCTACTACATCATTCCCAATTAGCCTGTCGGGAACAAGTGATGTTGACTTTGTGAACGGGAAATATGTTTACGAGACGACAATCGAACAGGGCGTAGCCATCGATTCATCGGGTTTATTATTGAACCTGCCTGCTGACTATTCTGGCGACTTTAGGTTACCAATCACAATAGTAACCAAAGATACACTTTCTGGTGATGAGAAAACCTTGGTGACCGATGTAGTTATTAAAGTTGCTCCTGACGTTGAAGGTAATCCAGACATTGATGTTACGGTTGTTGGTTCGCTCGATGATTCATTTAATCCTGTCGATACTGATGGTCAACCTGGACAAGATCCGGTGGGTTACGAAGATACTTACATTCAGCTTGATTTCAGCACAACCATTACTGATCAAGTCAGTGGGGTTGAGGGTGGTGACGAAAAATTCACATCTATTACGCTGACTTTGGATGACACAAGTGTCGGTGCATTTTACACAAGCGCGGGTGTATCGCTTGGTACGTCCGTGACCTTCAATGAAGCGGAAATTAATGCTGGTGCTCTGGATAATGTATTGTTCCGTCCTGCTCCTAATTACCCAACGGGTAACGATATTAACCAAGTACAAGTTAATGTCAGCGGAACAATAACCGATACTGCTACCTACAATGACGCCTCATCTCCAGCCGGAACAGCAACCGATACTGATACGTTCAATACCAGTGTTAGCTTTGAAGTTGTCCCTGTGGTTGATGATGTGCTTGTAACAGGGCCGGGTAGTGATCCTGATGTCATTGAGATCACGGGCAATGAAGATCAAGCTATTTCTCTATCGGGAACAGGGCCAGTCTCCATTGCGCTCACTGACCTAGACGGCTCAGAGCAGTTCGTTTCGATTAAGTTCACCGGTGTACCCGATGGCTTCTTAATGAGTGCAGATCTGGGCTCTGCTTATACAGTGAAGAACAATGGTGGTGGTGAGTGGAGTGTTCAACTTCCTCAAGCTTCAGGATTGTCATTTGATTTGAGTGAGATTTCGATCCTACCGCCTAAAAACTTCAGTGGTACGGCGGAATTTGGCGTTGCTGTCTTTACTCAAGAATCCTTGTTAGGCGTGCCTACTGCAGCCTCAAACCTACCAAGCTTTAAGCTGCATGTGGTGCCGGTGGGTGATGATGTTGATACCAACCCAACGGACTCTGTTACAGGCAATGAAGGCCAAAACATTGATATCGAAATCAATGCGACTATTTTGGATAAAGAGCTATCTGCAACAGGCAGCGGCACGTATACCGAAAATGCGCCAGAGACACTTCGTGTAGAGGTGGCTGGTGTTCCTCAAGATGCTTCTATTTTCTATCCAGATGGCACGACATTGGCTAGCTATGATCCTGCGACGCAGATCTGGACGCTAGATGTTCCTGCACAGTCACTAGATAAGATTGTATTCAACTCTGGTGAACATAACAGTGATGCAGGCAATGCACTGGGTATCAATGGCCCGCTGCAGATTACCGTTCGCTCTGTTGATACTGATGCTGATAACACGGAATACTTGGGGACTCCAACGACCTTCGATGTTGATTTGGTGATTGATCCTATCAACGATCAACCGATCTTTGTAAACGTAACGAATATTGAAACATCTGAAGACATCAGTGTTGCCATCGACAACTTTAGTATTTACGACGTTGACGCTAATTTTGATAATCCAGATGCGCCGTATGTTCTTACGTTGCAAGTGGATCAAACACTGCCGGGAGCGCAAGGTGTGTTTGAGTTTACCAGCTCACCTGACGTAACGTTTGTATTGCAGCCTGACGGCTCATTGGTGATTACTGGTAAAGAAGCTGATATCAATACCGCGTTGGTGAATGGGGCTGTTACTTTCAAACCAGACCCAGATCAGAACTATCTCAACCAGAGTGGTTTAGTCACGATCAATGCAACACTCGATGACGGTGGTAATAACGGTCTGATTGACGCGGGTGACCTGAATACCGCTCAAACCAATCAAACTACCTTCACCATTAAGGTGACGGAAGTGAATGACGCTCCTGTGGCAAACAACGTTGATCTAGGCTCGATTGCAGAGGAAGGACAGCTTGTTATCGTTGAAGGTGACTTAATTGCAGCAAGCTCAGATCTTGAAAACCATAACCTCATCGTCACGGGTGTGACCCTTACTCAAGGCCAAGGTCAATTACAGCGCTTTGAAAACGCTGGTGGTGCTGACAACGCTGCGATTACGGGCCCATTCTGGATATTTACGGCTGCTGATGATTTTAACGGTGACGTTAAACTCGATTACAGCATTATCGATGATGGTACAACCAACGGCGTGGATGACTTCTTAACAGACACTGCTGAAATAAGTCTTGTAGTAACAGAAGTCAATGACCAACCAGTAGCAACCAATGTTAACTTGGGCACCATGCCAGAAGAAGGTCAGTTGATCATCAAAGCTGAAGACCTGGTTTCTGCAACGACAGACCCTGAAGGCGATGCGATCACTGTGACTGGAGTTGTTATCGATGAAGGTCAGGGGCAGCTTCAGAAGTTTGAAAACGTCGGTGGTTCTGACGACAACTCGATAAACGGTCCATATTGGGTATTCACTGCCGCTGATGATTACAATGGCAACGTTAAGTTCACTTATACCGTAGAAGACAATGGCACAACCAACGGCGTTGATGATTTCTTAACGGATACCGCTGAAATAAGCGTTGTTGTAACTGAAGTGAATGATCAGCCAGTGGCAACCAATGTTAACTTGGGTACCATGCTTGAAGAAGGCCAATTGATCATCAAAGCTGAAGACCTGATTGCAGCGACGACTGATCCTGAGGGGGATGTTGTTACAGTGACTGGAGTCGTTATCGACCAAGGTCAGGGACAGATTCAGAAGTTCGAAAATGTCGGTGGTGCGGATGACAACTCGATCAATGGCCCATATTGGGTATTCACAGCAGCCGATGATTACAATGGCGACGTTAAATTCACTTACACAGTAGAAGACAATGGCACAACCAACGGGGCTGATGACTTCCTAACGGATACAGCAGAAATCAGCGTTGTAGTGCAAGGCGTTAACGATACGCCTATTGTAAGTGGTGACAACGTCACCGATTTGATTGATGAAGACGCCGGTCAGTTGTTGAGTGGCATCAATGTCAGTGACCCTGATTATGTAGATGCATTCTCTGATGACTTAATGACAGTCACGCTGACGGTGGATTACGGCATATTGAATGTAGCTCTCCCAGCAGGGACGACGGTGATGGTTAACGGCAACAACACGGGTTCAGTCATCTTAGTCGGTACTCTTAACGATTTGAATGCTCTAATTGATACGCCAACCAGTCCAAGTGGTGTCTACCTCGATGCGAGTTTATCTCCAACCAATAGTATTGGATTAGAAGTCATCGCTAAAGACAGCGGAAACCCTTCTGGTATCGCAATAGAAACGACACCTGTGATCTATGATATTGCAGTGACACCTGTGGCGAATGCGCCAACCTTGTCTATCGACCCGACATTTAACTACGTGAGAAACATTACGACCAGCTCATCAGTGGTCGCTAATAGTGGAGTCGCTTTAGTCGGAATTGTTGCTGCATTGACGGATATTACTGAAGAGTTAACGTTGAAGATCAGTGATGTTCCGGATGGTGTTAATGTGGCCAGTGATGCGGGTACGGTTTCGCTAGTAGGTGACACTTGGATAGCGACGGCTGATGCGATTGATAGTCTCAGACTCGTCGAGCAACCATCAGCTGGTAAGCCGTTAACTCCTGGTAACTACACGTTGAAGGTTGAGGCGGTATCTGAGGAAACGGACAATAACGATATTGCGATATCTCAAAACATTGATCTAAACCTCAATATAGTTGCGAACCCACTCGATCTCGATCTGTCTTCTGAAACAGACGATGTGCAACTTTTAGCGAGTGACTTTGATACCAACCTCACTGGCGGGTCAGGAAATGACCGACTTGTAGGTGGAGCGGGTGACGATACGCTTGTTGGCGGTGATGGTAACGACACCCTGATTGGCGGTGGAGGCTCAGACATCCTGACTGGTGGCGCTGGTATGGATTCGTTCGTATGGCTGAATATCGAAGATGGCGTTGAAGACACCATCACTGATTTCAGCCTGTCTGAAGGAGACCAGATCGACCTAAGAGAAGTATTGCCAGAGTTGAAGAATACTTCACCAGACATGACAGCGTTACTGCAGCAGATAGACGCGAAAGTGGACGGGGATGATATTGAGCTTACGATCAACCCTGATGGTGTAGGTACAACGGAGCAGGTGATTGTGGTTGAAGACCTTGCGCCACAACTAACCTTAAGTGGCACTATGCCTTCGGATATTCTGGATGCATTAGTACAGCAGAACGTGATTACTCACGGTTAACGTGAAGCATTAAACCAATACGAAATAGGCCAGCAATGCTGGCCTAATTTTTGTCACTGTATAAATTGAAAAGACGTTACTTAAGAGAGTTGTGGATCAGAAACTCTTCTTCCACGCCTTTCAATTTCATCTCATCCATAATGAAATTTACCGTGTTCAATAGGCGCTGTTCGCCTTTTGGAATCAGATAACCGAATTGGCTGTTGGTAAACGGTGTTTCACAGCGAGCTGCCTCAAGGCGCTCATCCGTTACTTGATAGAACAGACCTTCAGGGGTTTCTGTCACCATGACATCTACTTTGCCTTCCGCAACGGCTTGCGGAACGTCTAGGTTATTCTCGTAACGTGTGAAGTTTGCGTTCTGCAAGTTAGCGTCGGCAAATATCTCGTTGGTACCGCCAATATTTACACCTACACGAACCGAAGACAAATTTACTTTCTCGATGCTGTCGTACTGTTCTGCTGTGCCTTTCGCAACCAAGAAACACTTACCAAAGGTCATATAACCTTGAGTTTGTTCTGCGTTTAACTGGCGTTGCATTTTGCGTGTAATACCACCCATCGCGATGTCGTACTTATCGTCATCTAGGTCGCTCAGTAGATCTTTCCATGTGGTACGAACAATCTGTAATTCGACACCTAGCTGTTCTGCAATGTGCTGTGCAACATCGATATCGTAGCCAGAGTAGGTTTTGCCGTCGAAGTAAGAGAAGGGCTTGTAGTCGCCAGTGGTGCCCACACGAAGAGTGCCTGATTTTTGAATGTCTTCTAACTGGTCAGCTTGTGCGACACCAGAAAGTGCCAGAGCAATGGAAGCAAGTAATAGTGATGTTTTTTTCATTATAATTGTCTGTTGTGTTTGTGTTGTCATTCAAAGTAACAGAAACAATCAGAGAAAGAGATCAAACCATTGGAAAGGGTTGGAGTTGAAAGTTTATTGAAGAGTTGAGAGTGTGAATCAGCGGCTATTGTTAGTTCTACAAGTATTAAAAAGCGATCTTAGCGATCGCTTTATATCTTAAATATTAATTACATTAAAATGCCAGAAGGTTAGGCCGCTTAATTATTTACTTACGAATTCAACAGCGTCACGAACAAGCTTTCCGAGTTCGTTCCATCTTCCTTCATCAATAAGATTAGTTGGAACCATCCAAGTTCCGCCACACGCAAGTACAGAAGGGATAGATAGGTATTCATCTACATTCTTCAAACTTACGCCGCCAGTTGGCATGAATTTTACTGGGTAAACAGCCGTTAGTGCTTTAAGCATAGCTGTCCCGCCTGAAGGTTCGGCAGGGAAGAATTTTAAAGTGCGAAGGCCCATTTCCATTGCCTGTTCAACTAGGCTTGGATTGTTAACACCCGGTACGATTGCAACATCTTTGTCGATACAGTATTGAACGGTACGTGGGTTAAAGCCTGGACTCACAATGAAATCAACACCAGCTTCGATAGAGGCGTCAACTTGCTCGTTAGTCAGTACAGTTCCAGAACCGATTAGCATGTCTGGGAACTCTTTACGCATGATACGAATTGCTTGGATTGCACACTCTGTGCGTAGCGTGATCTCTGCACATGGCATGCCGTTTTCAACAAGTGCTTTCCCTAGAGGGATTGCGTCTTCAGCACGGTTGATCGCGATTACAGGGATTACTTTTAGGTTTGCTAGTTGTTCATTTAATGTAGTCACGAATCTTTTCTCACTATGAAGCGATCATGGAGGGCAACGGTGATAAAGCACGCCAAGCTTCGGTAAGTCATCTACAAGAGCTAAGTTAGCTTAATATGCAGCATCGTTATTTAAACGCACGCATTTAGCATGCGTTTTGTCCTTCAACTTTTCCTATTTGCATAACTCTATATTTAAGTTAATCCATTATAAGAAATAAACCAATGAGAGTCGATTTAGGTTTTTAGGTCAATCACCGCACGTTCTAATGAGTCGGTTTGTTCGACCACAGACGTTGCAGAAGCTGCGTTTTTTGACGCTCCCGTTACACTGGTTAGTGTTAGCTGCTTAATTGTACTCACGTTTCCAATGATCTCTGAGGTAACAGCGCTTTGTTCTTTCATTGCATTCGCCACTTCCAAACTGTTATTTAGAATGGTTTCCATATCCATGATGACCGAAGAGATTCTTGAATGCGCATTCTCACAAGAGTCGACACTGCGGTTGCCTTTCTCACAACAACTTTGAATTGTATTTACGACCATTTGTGTTTGGTCTTGAACGCCTTGGATTATCGTTGAGATCTCTTCGGTTGAAAGTTGTGTTCGGCCAGCCAAGGTTCTCACTTCATCTGCGACCACCGCGAAGCCACGGCCTTGTTCTCCCGCACGAGCTGCCTCGATTGCTGCATTAAGAGCAAGTAGGTTGGTTTGTTCTGCGATGTCTTTAATCACCTCCAACACGGTATTAATCTTCTCTGAGTGAACAGAAAGGCGATTTACTTCTTCAGTGGCACTGACAAGATCAGCCGAAAGGGTATTGATGGTGTCTCTGGTGAATGCCACATCATTTAGACCTTCGTTCGCCGTAGCGAAACTGGTTTGTGCGTTGGATGAGGCGTTTTCGCTGTTGGTCGCAACGTTTTCAATATTGCTGCCCATCTGGTTTATCGCGGTCGCAATATTCTCAGTTTGTTGCTGCTGTTTGTTTAAAGCGCTCTCAACTTCCATTCCGTCGTGTTGTAGCTGGTTCGAAATATTGCCGAGCTCTTTAATAGAGCCCTGAACTTGGCCGACAAGCTGACGAATATCGGTGAGGACTGTATTAAATGCCTTTGCGATATCGGCAATCTCGTCCGATCCCTTGTCTTCGGCTCTTACGGTAAAGTCGCGTTGTTGAGCGACGAGCATCATGGACGAGTTCAACGAGGCTATTTTCTTTGCTATGCGAGATGAGATGCCGAAAGATAGCAGCATTAATAATGCAGCGACGGTAATAATGGAGCTTACAATGAAGGTCGTAATGGTTTGCTGAATCGATTCGACTTGCTGTTCTAATCTGCCTTCAACGTTGATGAATATAGAGATGATATCTTCAAACAGCATTTTCATTTCTGATTTGAGTTCAGCGACCTTGGCTGGGTTGCGGTCGATGGCATCGACCATTAACGAAAAATCTTTGTTGTATTGCTTTACTTCAAGTGTCAGCTTTTCTAACTCTGGGACTGCGATATCAGACTCTTTAAGCAAGACAGAGAAACTGCCCATCAGTTGTTGAAAGTGAGAGTACTCTTGGACAAATACCGACTTGAGCGTTTTATCGTGGCTTATTAGAAACTCTAACTCTGTTCGATTGAGCTGAAGCATAGAGACTTCGAGTGACTTTACTTTGATCAGCGTTTTCTCAAGTTTGATCAGTTTTAGATTGGCCAGTTCTGTGAATGACACAACAACCAATAACGAAATAATCGACAAGCAAGTAAGGCTCAGAAGGGAGGTTTTAATTTTCATAGGCGGGCACCAAAGCAAAACAAAATGACTCAACAACGTATTTATAATCGTGTTTCTCTTATTTGCGTGTAGATAGCATACGGGTCGATAATTGAGATCTGACTCGCAACGGAAACGTTTGCTAACAGTATTTTATAAAATGATTATTAACAAGTTAAATATTTATTATTTCAATGACTATTGATGATTGTTTTGTTATTAGTGATTATTTAGAGCGTAAAAGGAACCGGAAGAAGAAGGGGGCGGAGATGAGGTCGATAGATCTTGTTAATGGAGAATGCGGTGCTTACCTGAGATTAAAGAAGATGAGTACTTGTGCTTTGTCACACGAGCACTCATCCGTTTGTATTTAGCTTTCTGTCGGCATCCAAACTTGTTTAGACGTGATTTTGTGGTCTTTAAAGGTCAGTTCTTCAACCTTGTCTCCGTTAAGGTTCCAGCGCGTTAGTTTTCCATTCGCCACTTCGCCTTCATCGAATTTCGCTTGGCTTGCCTTATTGCCGTTAGGGTAATAGTCCGTTACCAGACCATCTTTTTGTCCGTCGCTGTATTCAGCGGTCAGGCTTTGTTCGCCATTTGGATACCATCGAGAAGCAACACCTGACAGCTCATTGTCTTTATAGTTGAGCTCGGCTTTCTTCTGGCCGTTGGGATACCAGGTTTCTGCTTTGCCTTGTAATTCACCTTTAACGTAATTCACTTTAGAAGCAACTTGGCCGTTCGGATACCAGTTGGTTTCTTGACCCAGTTCTAGGCCGTCAGAAAATTGAGCTTGGGTCGCGACTTGGCCGTTATCGAACTTCTCTTCAAATTGACCGGTAAAGGGTTTTGAGTGGTTTACTTGGTAAGCCACGCCTTTACGCATTTGTAAGTAGTCAACAGCATCTTCGCTGGTGGCCGCATAGCTCATAGAAGATACCGTACTAAGAGCAATTAAGATTGGAACGTATTTCTTCATAATGACACCTTTTTAATGGACGGGGAAAATGTAATCGGTGTGTTAAAAGCATTCCATTTTCCCGAACGGCTGTCAGTACTTATTACTGGTTTTCAAGTTTTCACTATTGGTGTGTCGTATTGGGGAACTTTATTTCATTTTTGATTTGATGGTGAAATCGAGCCATCGATAGGTACTTGAGCCTAAGGTTTGTATTTATGCAGCAGATCCCAAGGGATATGACATAAGTGATGATCTTCAGGGAAGTGACTTAAGTGATGCTGATGGATGTTGTCGCTGGCAACATAATTGGTCAATGGCAACACCTCAACAGCAATACGGTCGGCATCATCTCGCGCGGCGATATAACACTTAGCTTCTGTTAAGTGTTCGGCATTAGTGCTGTATACGCCAGTTCGGTATTTCTCTCCGACATCGATACCTTGTTTATTCACACTGTACGGGTCAATGATCTCAAAGAGGTGGCCCATTAGCGTGGTTACTGAAGTGAGGCTTGGGTCAAACTCAATTTGTACACATTCTGCGTAGCCATCGTATTCGCTTGGTTTGCTTCGGTTATCCTTTATCTGAGAACTTCCATTGGCACGACCTGCTTCTGTGCTGATAACGCCAGGAACGTACTTAATAAATTCTTGTACGCCCCACAAGCAACCGCCAGCTAAATAAATTTGTTCCATACTTCTCTTTGAGCTCTCTGTGTTTGTTGATGTTCGTTAGGTACGTGAATCAATACGATAATACCCGTACGTATAAAAAAGCGTCTATAAAAATGAGTGCGCAAATAAAAACAAGCGTTTAGGCATTGTAAACCTGTGCGACTGAACAAACATAAGTTTAATATGATTTGTGGTTATATAAGTCAGTATTGCTTTGTCATCAACCCGAATCTCAACATCAAGTGAGCGTTACTCTAAACATGTTTGATCAAATAAAAGACTTCATTAATCCGAGCAAGAACCCAGACTTGACTCAGGCCCATGAATATCAGCGTAAGCATCTTCCTACATTGTGGCTGTTGGGCAAAACGGGCGCGGGCAAGTCATCGTTTATTCAAGCGGTTACTGGTGACTCTTCTGTTGAAGTCGGCAATGGATTTGCTCCGTGTACCATGACGGCGATGTCATATGAGTTTCCGCAAGACAAACCCGTGATGCGCTTTCTCGATACCAGAGGTCTAAGTGAAGCGAATTATGATGCGAAAGAAGATCTGGAAGAGATTGGTCAGGCAGGTAATGCGCTCGTTGTGGTGATGAAAGCCGACGAGCCTGAACAATCCGCCGTGCTTGCTGCTCTAAAACAGATTAAGAAACAGAAGAAGATTAAACACTTGCTGCTTGTTCATACCGCTGTGTTGTCTTCCAGTGAAACAGATCGAGCAAGGCAAATTCAGTTCAACACCAACCAAGTAGAAAAGGTTTGGGGTAAAGGGTTTGAATCGGTAGCGGTCGATTTTGAAACCGATAATGGTGATGTCTATAACCTCGAATTCTTGTTAGATCGCTTGACCAGCATACTTCCTGTTATAGGCATGATGGTGCAAGACAAAGAACACGCTACGCAAGAAGAAGCCAACTTTGACCAAGTAGAAAACGAAGTGCTCTGGTACGCAGGAAGTGCAGCTGCGAGTGATTTGATTCCGGGTGTTGGCTTGGTATCGGTACCTGCGATTCAAGCCAAAATGCTTCATAGCTTGGCAAACCAATATGGTGTTGAATGGAACAAGAGAGTCTTTAGTGAGTTGATAGGTACTCTGGGAAGCAGCTTTGCTGTGCAATATGGAATGAAACTGGGTACTCGACAGTTGATAAAGCTGATTCCCGTTTATGGTCAAACGGTCGGCGCGGTTGCTGCTGCGGCAATGAGTTTCGGCACCTCTTATGGTTTAGGTCGCGCGGCCTGCTTTTACTTCTATCATAAGAACAAAGGCGAAGAAGTGTCTGAACAAGAGATGCAGAAGATCTACAAAGAATCCCTGAAAAAAGGTAAGGCGGCGTCGGGCTATGAAGAAAATTAGAAACTTATTTCGATTACTGGCGGTGCTATCGAGTGGCCGCTGGGGTATTGCTCTGATTTCGGCGATCTTCCCAAGCCTCATCATGATGGGCTTTGGCCTGTTTTTGGCCGTCAAATACGGCTATCTGTTGGAAATGTCGATTGCCATTGCCGTGAGTACATTGGTATTTACCATTCCTTTATACATTTCTAGTCGTTCTTCACGCGATTCTTCAAGCCGATCTTCAAGTACGGAGCCCTTCCCAAATAAAGAGAGCGATGACCTTGGCGAGGATATTGCTGAAGCTGAATCACAACATAAAAAAGCTGATATCAACGATGCATTGGTTAAGGCTTCGACTGATTGGTCTCAAAAAGAACTGTCGATCTGGAATGATTCAAAACATCATGTACGCCAACAATTAATGGTCGACATAGAGTGGGGCAACCTAGACCAAACCGGTTTAGAGGTACTTGAATTCGTTGCGAAAAAGTTTGATAAGAAATCGCTCGATTTTTCGATTCCTGAAGGGCTAAAACTGTTCGAAGAAGTAAGTCGACGTTACAAGTTGGTAGTGCGAGAGCATATACCCGGCATTGAGTATCTTAAGGTTTCCTACATCAAAGCGGGCTATGAAGCTTATGATAAATACGGCGAGCTAGGTCAGAAGATCTTCAAAGCGGCTATTTGGGGCAACCATTTTAAAAACCTATATTTGAATCCGCTAAAAGTGATTTCCGATTTGGGTCGAGAACAGGCGACGGCATCGATGACAAGAGGTGTGGTTGATGACATGCAATACGCCGCTAAACAAGCCTTGTTAGATGAAGTCGCTGCGGTTGCGATTGATCTCTACAGCGGACGGTTCAGCATTGAAGACGAAGCTCTAAGGGCGTCGGATGTGTCTGAAACCGATGAGAAACGCTTTGCTCCTGAGTTAGAGCCTGTGCGAATCGTGTTGGTGGGGCAAACCAGTTCTGGTAAATCTTCACTTATCAATGCACTCAAGCAAGAGTTGGTTGCTGAAGTCGATGTACTGCCATCAACCGACACTTCAACGGTATACAACGCGTTTGTCGACGACAATGATGTTCGCGTTGTTGATCTTCAAGGGCTTGATGGCAACCCTAAAACTGAAGCCTTAATGTTGAAAGAGATGACCCAAGCCGATGTGGTGCTATGGGTACTAAAAGCCAATCAGTCTGCACGTGAGTTGGATAAGCAGTTGAAAGATAGGTTTGACGCTTTCTATGATGATCCTAAGAATATCTCACGTAAGAAGCCGATAGTTGTCTCGGTTGTCAATCAGGTAGACCGATTAAAGCCTGTAGACGAGTGGAAACCGCCGTATGACTTAGAGAATCCAACATCGGCCAAAGCGAAGATCATTGCTCAAGCGCTCGAATACAATCAAACACTGCTACAACCCGATATTGCATTACCGCTGGCGATTGCGCCAGAAAAGGTACAGTTTGGTTTAGATACTTTAAGGCAGACGTTGATTGAGCGTATTGCTGATGCAAACAACGTTCAGAGAAATCGCCAACGTTTGGAAGCCATGAAAAGAGGCACATCGGTTAAAGGCCAACTGAATAAAGCGGTCAATGCGGGTAAGAAGGTTGCCCCTAGTGCATTGAAAGCAGCGACCCCAAAATTGGCTGAAATGGCCATCAAGCAAGTCGTGAAGAAAAAGTAATCTATGACTGCGTTTGCAATACGGTTCTGGTGAGGTTTGAGCCTCATCAGAATCTTAATTTTTAAAGCTTATCTTATTTAGTTAGAGCGGAGAGTTTTAGAGCTCGGATTTTTAGAAGATGACCTTTATAGAAATAGCTACCTTTGTCCTTTGTTAGAGATCATTGAATTTAAAAAGTAGCCGCAATTATTAGCTCTCTCTTTGAACTAGTTTAATAGTATATAAACTGATGCTAATCACATTTTATATAACACGCTATCATCTTTAATTACCATTCTAAATATTGATCACATTTATACTTTTCTAAGCTTTATTTATAAAACAATTGCACTATATTTAAATTTCGGATCATCTTGATTTCAACGTAGGGATATATTGTGAACATGTATCTGAAATGGCAATCAACAACATGGCTAACCCTGTTAGCTTGGTATACTTTAGATCATCAGCTCTCGTTCCACCTTTCTTCAGAGTAGTACCCTCTAGGCGTCACGCGCCAGCAAAGCAGCGTGCTTTGTTTACCTATCAGCAGCTTTGATAACCTTTGAACACATGAATGTCGCACTTATTATTCCGTACAGGGTGTTCGTTGTTTTGTCGTTTTTGTTAATTATCTTAGCGTCTGTTTAGGTTTGATTAATAAGTCATTATTTAACTTGTTTATTTTCACTGTTAATTCTTCGTGTGTCTTCATACGGACCGATTAATTTAATGGTGAGGATTCGTGACATCTAAAGAAATTATATTTCGACCTGATCGGAATGTACTGAAAGGTATTATTATGGAAAACTTCAAACATCTACCAGAACCGTTTCGTATTCGCGTTGTAGAGCCAGTAAAAAGAACGACTCGCGCTTATCGTGAGCAAGCCATTGTCGAAGCGGGTATGAACCCATTCTTGCTCGACAGCGATGATGTGTTTATTGACCTACTGACAGACAGTGGAACAGGATCTATTACTCAGCGTATGCAAGCCGCGATGCTAATGGGTGATGAAGCTTATAGTGGCAGTCGCAGTTACTACGCACTGTCGAATGCGGTGAAAGATATCTTTGGTTATGAGCTGACTATTCCTACTCACCAAGGGCGTGGCGCAGAGCAGATTTACATTCCTGTTTTGATTAAGAAGCGCGAAATGGAAAAGGGACTCGACCGCAGCAAAATGGTCGCTTTATCGAACTACTTCTTCGATACAACACAAGGTCACACTCAAGTGAATTGCTGTGTGGCGAAAAACGTTTATACCAAAGAAGCGTTTGATACCTCAGTGAACGCAGATTTCAAAGGCAACTTCGATGTGGTGAAGCTGGAAGAAGCGATCTTAGAAGCGGGAGTGGCAAATGTTCCTTACATTGTGAGCACCATTACTTGTAACTCTGCTGGTGGACAGCCAGTGTCTATCGCCAACCTAAAAGCCGTTTATGAAATCGCTCAGAAGTACGATATTCCTGTGATCATGGACTCGGCACGCTACGCTGAAAATGCTTACTTCATTCAGCAACGAGAAGCCGGTTATCAAGATTGGACTATCGAACAAATCACTCGTGAGTCTTACAAATACGCGGATGGTTTAGCCATGTCTGCCAAGAAAGACGCGATGGTACAAATGGGCGGTTTGTTGTGCTTTAAAGACGACTCTTTCATGGGTGTATACACAGAATGTCGAACACTGTGCGTCGTACAAGAAGGTTTCCCAACCTATGGTGGCTTAGAGGGTGGCGCAATGGAACGCCTTGCGGTTGGCCTTTATGACGGCATGCGTCAAGACTGGTTGGAATATCGTATTGGTCAGGTTCAGTACTTAGTCGATGGCTTAGAAGCTATAGGTATCGTGTGCCAACAAGCAGGCGGTCATGCAGCGTTTGTCGATGCGGGTAAACTGCTTCCTCATATTCCAGCAGGCCAATTCCCGGCGCATGCTTTGGCGTGTGAACTGTATAAAGTGGCAGGTATTAGAGCGGTTGAAATTGGTTCTTTACTGCAAGGTCGTGACCCTGCAACGGGCGAGCAACATCCATGTCCTGCAGAATTATTACGCTTAACCATTCCACGTGCCACTTATACGCAAACCCATATGGATTTCATTATTGAAGCGTTCGAAAAAGTGAAAGAGAACGCAAGCAAAGTGAAAGGGCTCGACTTTACCTATGAACCGCCAGTGTTAAGACACTTTACTGCGCGCTTGAAAGAGGTAGAAATAAGCGAGAAACAAGCAGGAAAAAAGAATGAACAAACGCTCGAAGAAGCATTTTAGAATAAAAACATAAGCGAATAGTCACTAGAAATATAATCAAAGGCTCCCTCGGGAGCCTTTTCTTTTGGACCTTAAAATCGCTAGTCCATTAGGGCTTAAACTACGCTTGTTTGTTTTTCAGGGTCGCTTTCAGTATGCGTAATAACCACTGATTTAACGGTGCATCTTGTTGCGAACGGCGGCAGCTCATCACATAGCTCACATCAATGAGCAGTTTCTCAGGCAGGTCAATACTGCGACAGCCCTCTGGTACGCTGCCACTGAGTGTGATGCCGTAATAGTCAGACTTGAGGACTACATCGTGAATCATCGCAGGGTGGTCGACTTCTACTTTCGGAGTTACATCAAACCCGATGTTTCTCAGGCGCTCAAGGATCGGGTACTTGTTGTCATTCCACCCTGGGGTTTTAAATAGAACCGTTGGAAAATTTGCCAGTGACGCGAACTCTTGCGCTGGGTGAGCATCCCTTACAAAGAACACCACTTTTTCTTTTCCGAACTCCATTTGAGAAATCGACTGCGGCATAGTTTCATCAAAGTAGTGAACCGCGATTGATTCTTCGCCGTCAATCAATCGGTTCTTAACATTGCTTCCCCATCGAACAAATGAATAGTTTGCGTGCGGCGCTTGTTTACTCAAAGCAAAGTAGAGTTTCGAGCCAAAGCGCTCCCAAAATAGCGTATTCGCGTAGATCTTTATGTCGCCTTGGTAGGACTCTGGGGAAAACTCTTGGTGTTTTATGGACTCGATGCTACTGAGTATTTGTTCAAAATTACCGATATTACTTTCAACAAATGTTGTGGGTTCAAACCCTTGCTTAGATTGAATGAACAAAGGATCACCGAGTTGGGCTTTGAGCTTGGCTAGGTTTTTACTGATCGCTCCCGGCGTTTTACCTAATGACTCCGCCACTAAGCTAACATTACGCAGTTCATACATTCGCTTTATAACAAGGATATTTTGAATATCTAGATTGAGGTCCACAGGCTCTCCAAATCGGTCCTTAATAGGCAGAAATTATGTGACCTCAATATCATAGTGGTAATGCCAAACTTTTAAGACAGCACAGCGTCAGAACTTCGCTAATCCCTTGATTTTCCATTTGGTAAATCTTGCTTTTCCTCGAATGGTCCATGTTCGATTGTTAAAGTTACTCCAACAAAAACACAGATACCAAACGAACAAAGAATTAAAAATACAACGAGGTGATGTATGAACAAGTTAATCGCACTGGGATTGATGGCTCTATCAATGAACACAGCTTTCGCGGCTGACGGTACTTATACGAGTACTCTCGATATGACGAGAAGTGAAGGTAATCAAGTAAAGGCTGAGCGTGTTGAATCTGAGCCAGTACTGGAAGGACGAAATGAAGCTTCTAATGGTGGAATCCAATTCCAAAAGAATGTTGATCAAAACCAACCGATCCAACTTACAGGTCGTCGTGATTAACGTTTAAAGTGTGCTTACCATTGTCATGAGAAATGCTGTGCCTTCGGGTACAGCGTTTTTCGTTTTAGAGTCTTTTATAAAATTCAGCCATCTAGCCTTGGCAGTATCTGTAACCTGTGGCATTTTGTTTTTCTATTAACGTTAACTTGCGACTGGGTGTGTGCTCGAATGACACACCAGTAAACAAAGACTCGAAAAGGACTAGCAATGAATCGAAAAGAAACGGGAATGATTCGTCATATTTTGCTGATTAAGTTTAAAGAAGATGCAGAAGAATCTGAAATAGAGAAACTGAAACGACTGTTTGAAGCGATGCCAAGTAAGGTTGAAGGCGTAACTTCAGTCGAGTGGGGGCTAAACGACAGCCCAGAAAACAAGAACCAAGGTTATACCCATTCGGTGCTAATGACGTTCGCTGATGAAGAAGGCCGTCAGAACTACCTTCCACACCCAGAGCATGATGCGCTGAAAGATGTGTTTCGTCCGCTTCTAGACGATATCATTGTGTTTGATTACTCCCTGTAACCAGCTTCTCAGTACGTCTCTTATGTTTTAGCCACCTTTGATAATGAAGAGTTAGGGCTTGTGTGATTAAGCCCTAACTAAACAAGGATCGATTTACTCTGTCGGTGAAATCGTAACAGGGGTGAACGAAGCAACCGCATTACCGCCAGCACCCGGGCGATCAACATAAGGAGTGTTTTGCATTAAGGTGTAATACACGTCTACGAAGTCATCATCATTCACTAATACGCCTTCAGGAATCACATCAATGATCTTACCTGTGATTTGAGGAATGATCGCATACCCCTGAACTTCAGGATCTGGAATCATCTTCAATATCTCTTCTGCGGCTTCAACTAGCAGTTTGGCTAGCGCTTTATAATCGGTGCCGTCATCGTGCTCCATCAAAATCATATCTGCTGCGCCCCAACGGTAGCGAGGCCAGAAGATTACCGTTTGATTTGGGTAGTATGTCTGTTTGTCGTAATCCAGATAAGGCATCTCAACCAGGTCGATCTGTGGTTCTATACGGCTTGCATTAACCCCAGTGACAATAGCGTAGATTTCAGCTTTGCCAGAGATCCACGGTTCTCTATCAATGGCCAAACGAATCTTAGACAATTGGGTGGTGTTCAGTTCTTCAGGTTCAGATTCTGAAATAGAGCGACGAACTTTATTCATTAAAGGCTGTTTTTGAGACTTGTGGGCGCTGATTTTATCACTGTTGGCATTGATTTGAGTTTCAGTACCCAGTTTGTTCATCTCAGTCTGCATCGCCATTAGGCCTGCTTTGAGTTCTTCTGCGCCGTTACTATCAATAACAAACACAGGAACGTCTGGTGTTTGGTAAACGTCTAGTTCGTGAACTTGCC
This sequence comes from Vibrio sp. 10N.286.51.C3, assembly GCF_003050065.1. Lineage (NCBI taxonomy): Bacteria > Pseudomonadati > Pseudomonadota > Gammaproteobacteria > Vibrionales > Vibrionaceae > Vibrio > Vibrio sp. 10N.286.51.C3. Next base: position 72,435 of record NZ_PIGC01000013.1, read on the forward strand.
CATACACATCATAAGCTTCGATGTATTGCCAGTTTGAATCATCGCCTGATGGTTCGAAAGCAAACAGCGGGCTCTCACCGTTTTTCCAAGCTTCAATCATCGCTTCATCAGCCATGCGAATTTCTAACACAGAGTCACTGAAGTCGTTGATCCCTTTCATCGTGCGATAACCAAGATCGGCTTTCTGCATTTTGCTTGAAAACGCGGAGTAGGGCTTGTCTGAGCTAAGCTTGTCTATCGGTGTAGACAGCTGTTTTTCTGTTATCTGGTCTTTTAAAGAAAGCTCAAGATCAGAGTAGCGGGTACTGATTTGCAACGCCAAAGATTGCTTTTGTGCTGAGGAGTTCTCTGAAAGAGAGAGTGCGTCTGTCGTGTCGATATTGTTTGCATAGGACTGAAAGCCAACCACTGTCGTTGCAAGTACCATACTGATAGAAAAAGATGGTCTCATAAATAATCCTTATTTTAGTTTTTATCATTAATAGAGCATTTGCCCTATAAGGATTAACCTATCAGTAACGTGAATGTGTTTAAAAGTTAGACAGCTTAATTTTATTTCATTGTGCAGCACAGGATCTCAATTTAAATAATTTATAAAATATTAAGTGTGTGACGACTTGATATATGTAAATTTATAAACCAATCAATAATTTAATGACGAAATTATTAACTAGCCTAGTGATGTGTGGTCTATTGGTGGGGGATTAGGGATCGTGAAGAATGACTTCTGATGGAGGTTTTAGAGGGGGGAGATCTATAGGTACACCCTATATCTACTATAGCCACTGCGTTATTTCGGACTTGGTGTTTTTCGGTATAATTCGCCTCCCTTGATAAAAAGTAACCAATCAAAGCAGCGCCTAAACGATCCATAACGCTTACCAGATTGCTCTGAACATCAAACGCACTTTACACACCAACGTACTCTGTCCAACAACGTAGATTGCAATCGAACAACGTTAAGAAATTCCTTTACGTTGAATCGGTTCTAACACGATAGCTCCCATGTAACACTTAGCACCATTGAGGGTTTGGCTTAAACGCATCAGGAATACTGAATATGACGAATTTTAATGGCGCTTCATGCTTATCAAAAACACTGATTTTTCTCTCTATTATTTCGAAGTCCGCTTTCGGTTTAGAAGTACCTGACAACGCGCTCGAATCCTATGTGGGGGACTTCTCAGCGTTGCGTGAAAAAGGCGTTGTGCGTGTTTTAGTCTCTGGTGATATGGGCTTCTATCATATTGAAAATGGTAAGCCGAAAGGGATTCTTGCTGAGCAGATTTATTACTTTGATCAAGAGCTAAAACTGCGTGACCCTTTACTACGCGTTAAGGTTATTCCGGTTGAACGAAGTGAACTGCTGAGTGCCTTAAATCAAGGCCGAGGCGATATTGCGGTGGCGAACTTAACCGTCACAAAAGAGCGAGAGCAATTGGTCGATTTCAGTATTCCGATTCGTAGCGACATTGATGAATGGTTAGTGACAAGCCGTTCTACACCTTTGATTAACGACATCACCCAGTTACAGGGTAAAGAGGTCTGGTTAAAGCAGAATTCCAGTTATATCAGCAGTGTTCGCACTGTTAATAAACAGCTAGAGAAGAACGGTTTAGCACCCATCTATATCCATTTGTTAAGTGACAACCTCCAAGATCTTGAATTGCTAGACTTGATTAAACGCGGCCAAATTACCGCAACCATTGTGGATAGCCACAAGCTTGAACTATGGGGAAACCTAGAACAAGATATCCGAATTCATAAGGATCTCGCCTTTAGGCACAATGCGGATATTGCTTGGGCTATACGTAAAAATAACCCGCAACTGAAAGCCAAAATCGACCAATATTTGCAAGATTCAAAGCAGGGCACCTTATTGGGTAATGTCATCGACAATCGTTATCTCGAAAGTACGTCATGGATGAATAGAGCCTCTAATCCGATGCAAAACGAAAAGCGGGATAAGCTAGAAAAGCTGTTCATGGTTTATGGAGAAAAGTTCGAGATCGATTGGTTTATTTTGTTAGCTATGGCTTTTCAAGAATCAGGCTTGGATAACTCAAAAATATCGCATCGTGGTGCGGTCGGTATTATGCAAGTGATGCCAAAAACCGCCAAAGATTGGTATGTCGACATTGATAATGTTTACGACTTAGAAAATAATATTCATGCAGGCAGCAAGTATCTTCGTTTTATCTATGACCGATATTTTGATTTGCCTGAAATCTTGGATATCGACAAGATTCATTTTAGCTTAGCCGCTTATAATGCTGGACCAGCTAAGATCAGACGAATGCGCGTGCTTGCCGCTAAACAAGGCTACAATCCAAACAAATGGTTTAATCATGTTGAAGTGGTCGCAAGACAAAACATTAGCCAAGAGCCTGTAAAATACGTCGCCAATATTAATCGATACTTCACTATTTACCAGCGATTGGATGAATTTCAAGACATTCGAGAAGAGCAACTAAGCAACATGACTCGTCAGTTGAATGTGAAACGTTTTTCTCCTTACTTTGCTTATTAGTCGTGGCTATTCTCCATAAGCCATAAGCCATAAGCCATAAGCAAGAAAGCGAGAAAGCGAGAACGATAAACAAAAAGAGAGGTTAGCGACTAAGCTAACCTCTCTTTTTATAGGTACTGACTAACTGAATTGATTGGGGGGAGCAGTGAATTCTACGTTGCTTAAGACTGCTCAGCTGATGCCATGTACATCTGCATCTCTTCCAAGTTTGTTTTTGCAATCACTTGGTTATCAATAGAGTAATGAACTGTATCACCGAAACGTTGACCCGTTAGAGTCGCGCGAGTACCGTCGTTGTAGGTTAGCTCAATTGCAATTTCGTCTTGGTTAAGTACTTTCATTTCACTGTGGTCAATCACATGCTTTGCCAATGGGTCAATAGGTGCTTCTGTTAAGCTGTCATCCAGTTGGTCATTAACATCAATGTAAGTATCAACCTTCGAATCGAAGATGTGTGGCTTCTTGTTGATTGGGTTCTTACCCGTCCAAAATTCCAGTGAGTTAAACACGATGTAATCGGCAGCAACGGTAATACCGTAAGCAGGGGCAAGTAACATGTTTAGGCCACCACGAGCGTAACGGTTATCAACGGCTTTCACGTTAAACTCCATTAGTTTACCTGTTACTGCGTTGCTACCTACGCAGCCAAATAAAGTCACTAGGCTTGCTGAGATTATTATCGGTTTTACAAATCGGTTCATCATTCTCTATTTCTATATGTGTATATTTAGGAACCAGGAATTATGTCAAACTCAAGCGTCTTCTAATATAACGTCACACCTATACTAGATATCAGGAAAACCTATATCTTTATAAAAACCAGTCTGTTACCTGTATTTTGGTATTTGCTCTTTAAGTACTAATGTACTAGTTCGTGTTATTTTAGTTTGGCGTTTTAACAATGTTCTGTCATAACCCTAACTAAAGTATGGGAATGGGAAGCGATAATTCACAGTCATTTAAACGATATTATTTTTATCGTTTATTTAAATACGTGACTGCCTGAAGAGCTCGAATGAAACGATTTAACCTCAACCTCATCTATTACTTTATCGCGATATATGAAGAAGGAAACCTGACGTACGCAGCAGAAAGGCTCAACATCTCTCAACCTAGTCTCAGTGCTCACTTGAAGCAGCTTAGAGACGAATATCGAGATCTGCTCTTCGTTAGAAAATCGTACACGCTTGAACCGACGCCAATTGCTAACGACTTGTATCCAATCTTCAAGCAAGCACACAAGCTTGTCTCTCACTCGTTGCCTGAAACGCACGACTTTGAACCGCAAGAGTGCAGTTACACGTTTAGAATTGCTGCGATGAGTATTTCAAGCAGTGTGACGCTGCCGCAAGTTCTGGATAGGATTCAGAAAGAAGCACCAGACTGCGTTATTGAAATCGTGAACATTAAAGAAGACATGGTGACCGACATTCGAGAGAAAAAAATTGATCTTGTTGTCGACTTAACCAGCGCCCATCCAACCTTATTAAGCCAAGAGGTCTGGAGCGATGAGTTATGTATCGTATGTAGCCAAAACCACTCTAACATCGAAGAACAAGTCACCTTAGATCAATATCTTTCAGAAAAGCATGTAACGCTTACGCATGATAACTACCGAGTGAACCAGCTCTCCGAGTTCCACAGTCCAATATTTTCAGAGAGGAAAGTGGCAAGAAAACTCAATTCCATCGCTGACTTTTCGGACACGATTTATAATAGTAATTGGGTTGCTACCTTCCCCAAAAGCGTGGCGAAAGCGTACTTCGATGAAGAAAAAATAAAGATGTTAGATCTGCCGTTCGAGTACACCAAGCCATCATTGAGTGTGTATTGGCACAGCAACCGTAACGACGACATCGTAAACCGATGGCTAAGAAAACTGTTTACCAGTGAGATCTTAAAGCTGTCTGCGTGATCAATTTGGCGCCTTAGTAGGTCGCCTCAGTCTATAGAACAATCCATCGCTTGATAAACAATGAAGCCTACTCATGTGAGTAGGCTTCATTATGGGTTGTTGCCTTCAGCGGTACGCTCTAACTCAATCTAAACGCAATGTTAGGCCAGAGTAGTTAGAGTATCCGCGCAGTAACACGTGGTAGGTTACGCCCGGTTGAGCGCTCACACTGCACTGCTCATTGTTTCCAGCGCGATAAGGGCGACAGTCGTAACTCGATGTCGTTGGCTTGCTTCCCGATTTCACGTAAAGGTCGGCATCACCTGAACCACCAGACATTGAAACCGTCACGTTTGATGCTGAATCTACAGTGAAGGTGTAGAAGCTCTCTGATGATTGGTTTCCGCTTAGGTTCGCAATCGGTGTACCTTTCGTTAATACATTGCCAGTTGGAGGTGTGACACCACAGCTTGCATTCACGCCTACGGTGTTAAAAGCATCTTCAACATCGGCAACCACATAGCCCATGTCTGCTGCAGCTTTTGCTACGCCACAGGCACCGGCATCAAAGGTACTGTTTGCCGTCCAATACAGTTGGTTTGCGACTGTGAATATTTCGAAGCCCTTACGCACATCCCAACCCGATTTGTTCGCTAGAAGGTAAAAGGCGCGGTTATAAACACCGCTAGATAAGTGGACGTTCAAACCGTCGTAGTATTCAGAGGCATGATCAATCGAGCGGCCATCTTTTGATGGTTGATCAAAGTAACGCAAGCCACCTTCCGATTTGAATATATCGCTACCAACAATCCAATCCACATTACCACGCAAGTAGTATTCAGCCGCTTCGCCCGCAATATCGGAGAAGGCTTCATTCATACCACCCGACATGTTGCGGTAGACAAGGCCGGAGTTTTGCTCGGTGAATCCGTGGCTAACCTCGTGGGCACTCACGTTGATATCGACCAATGGGTAAAAGGTGTTTTTACCGTCACCAAAAGTCATTGATGAGCCGTTCCAAAACGCATTCTCGTAATTCGAGCTGTAGTGAACACGCATGGTCAACTGAAAGGTTAACGGCGAAGTGTTCATCCACTCTTTGTACATATCAAACACGACATTACCGAAGTAGTGCGCATCGTTAAGAGGCGAGTAAGCACCGTTAATGTACTTATGATCGGTGTAGTTGGTTCCGTCGGCACAGTTGTAGCTGTAGGCTGCACTGCCAGATGTTCCGTGGTTCAAGTTGACCGTCTTAACTGAATCGTTTTCTAACTTACACGTCGTGCCTGTTTTGTCGATGGGAAAGCTAGGGAAGTCACTGCCATATTCATATCGAGTGGTTTTGAGGTTACCACCGGGGCCAGTACCAGACGATTTAGCGTGGTTTAAACCATTCCATTTTTGGATTACTTCGCCAGTCATGGCATCAATAAAGTAAAAAGGGCGCTCTGGATAAGAGGAAGCGATAAAGAAATCGACCAGATACACCACTTGGGCGACTTGGTTCTCATCCAATCTCACCATCAGTTTCGCGTTTTTGTTTTCAATCGACTTTTTGCCGACAGTAAACGTGCGGTGAGAGGAGATCGCAGCTTCAATCGCTTGTTCCTGATTCAGCTTTGGTGCGATGCTGGATAGGTCTCCACTGATCCCTTGTGCCATTGAACCGAACACCTGAGTGGGTTGGTTCTTGGAAAGGGTGGCGACAACGGAGGTATCAAAGACGGGTAAGCCTAGGTGAGTTTGTTGGTAGCGGACTTTCGTTTTTCCATTGGGCAGTACCACCCGTTTTACCTCAGAAAAACCTAATTCAAGTGGAGCAACACTCTTCGACTGAGCGACGAGGCTTTGTTGTAGTAATGCATCATTATCGACTCTGACCATTTCTGCAGCGTGTGCAGTAAAGCCGAAAGACGTACCTAGAATGGCTGCTATTTTCCAGCTTAGTTGACGTTGTTGGTTCATTTTTCGTTCCTGATTTTAATATAAACTCCTTCTTCCCAACGGCTTTATAGGAAGTCTATATGCAACACGCTAATGCCATGTGTTGCGAATCAAGATTGGAAGAGCATTTCGGCTTATGACAAGTTTTTATTAGAGATTAAATTTTAGAGTATGTAATTCAAAGTTTACAAAAATACTTATTGATTAAATTGTTTTTATAAAATCTAAGTTTGTTATTTATCGTAAACGTATGAAGGGTCGGGAGTTATTAAACTCCGCTTTGTTTGAATCTAGAGAATACTTTTCTTTAAGTTAACTTCGCTATTTTTCTGTCTTTATCTTAATTGCAAATAAATCAATAACCGAGTTTTTCTTGGTTTTAATATTGTCTTCATTATCAATAGCAAACTTGTTTTAACAATACCGCTAAGTACAGAGCTCACCTTTTTTAACACTTAGTCTCGTTAGGCAGGAAAACATCTACATTTTCTTGTTCAATCACAAACTAAGAACGATAAGTAATTGTTATGAATAAAGTAAGTCGCTTAAGATAGACCGCACAGGAAACTAGACGGAAAGCTGTTACATGCTCAGGAGGATTGATGTTATACAAATTAGAACAAGAAAATGACGAAATTTCAGGTCTAGAGCCAGTTGAATTTCAGGATTTATCATCATTTGGGAAGCTAGAGAAAGATTTAGAGAACCTCATTGCGAATAATATCTTAGAGTTGCTATTTGAAGATTCTAAATTGATGCCTATTTTTCAAGAGCGACAATTTCAAGCTGAAGCAGATCTTTATGCTTTGAATGAGCAAGGTGAGCTCGTGATTTTTGAGTTGAAGCGAAGTTCTGCAGATTCAGGAGCAGTTCAGCAAGTTCTTAGGTATGCGGAAGATGCTGGACAGTGGACTTATAGCAAGCTTGAAATGAAGTTTAAGCAGTACACTGGTGATACTAGTAAATCTCTAGTTGATTCTCATAAAGACGCCTTTGAACTTGAACATAAACTAGAGCCAAAGGAAATTAATCGGAAACAACATTTAATCGTTATAGGCAGTGCAGCAGATGAATCATTAATCTCATCTATTGATTATTGGAAAAACAACGGACTTTCAATCGATTTTTTACCCTACCGGATTTATGAATTAGACGGTAATAAATACTTTGAGTTTTTTGCTCCTCCTTATGACAAGCATAAAAATCCAAGAGATGTTAAAGGTGTATTATTTGATACAAATCGAACATATGACTCAAATGGTATTTGGCACATGCTCGAAAATGGTCGTCTAGAGGCATACGGAGAGGCGAAAAGATTTGTTGGGCATGTCAATGAAGGCGATATCGTGTTCTTTAGCCATAAAGGTCATGGGGTTGTGGCAGCTGGTAAAGTTAAGAGTAAGGTTTACAAACCTGACGGCGACACTTGGTACCGAGAGGTTGATTTCTTAACTCCCATTCCATGTCGTGGAGATAAATTGGCGTCAATGTCATTTTCAGATGTCAGTGAGTTCTTGGGTAAAAGCTTTTTTTGGGCGAGGACGATCAAAGTCCCTTACCTCGCTAAGCAGGAAGCTTTAGATTTAGTTCAAGAATTAAAAACACGCCTAGGCTGACACGCACGTAACAAACATTTAAGAGTGATTCGCAACGCTTGCCATTGTCGCTTCGCTCAAAACATAGGAAAGCGCCGCTCAGAGCTAATACGGCGTTAACCCTCTATCAAATACTGTATAGGTAGTCAACTAATCCCTTATCATTTTAAAGGGATAAAATACGCAACAGTACGTCCTTTATGAGTCTATAAATGTCTAAGCTAAAGCGCAGAGAGAGCGATCTCTGTATTAAAATTGATTTTGAGAAGAACTCTCGTAATCCTCAACGTGTCTTTAATTCAATGAGTCACTTGATTTCGTCAGTTGAAGAGTTTCATTCATGTTTACTTAACTCTGTTTCTGCTGAGACCAAATCAAGCTTCCTCCTTTCAGATATTAACGAGGGCTCCATAAAGTCTTGGTTATGCCCTGAAATTGAAGGGGATGTGACAGAAGAGCAAAAAGGTCGTTTAACTAAATTCCTTAATTATTGTACTGATTTAGTTATATCTTTTATCGCTGAAAGAGACACAATTGAATCATTAGAGGTTCTAGCTGACTTAGAAGACGAAATAGCAACAGCAGCTGTGGAGTTCGAAGTTGAGGAGTTTCCTAATGTTTTTTCACTGGATCGCTACAGGTTGTTAAAAGGTTATACAGAATTATCGCAGTCAACTACGGAGTTGAACGATGTCGATCAAGTTTACTTTAATTCTCGTGGTGAACCAAAAATAATCAATAAGAAGTTCCATTTAACAAAAGATGACGTAGAAGCAATTCTGATCGAGAGAGTTGAAAAGAATACGACAACGGAAACCCTAGTAATTAAAAAAGCAGACTTTATTGGTAAATCAATGTGGGACTTCTTACGCAAGAAATCTTCGATTTCTGCGCGTATTACACACGAGGAGTGGTTAGATAAATTCCACTCTCGAATAGAAACTGTGGCTCCAGGTGATGGATTACTTTGCAATCTCGTAACAACAGCATATTTTGATAAATCTGATAGGCTGATTGATACTAAATATGAAGTGGTATTTGTACATAAAAAAGTAGATGTATTACACCTACAGCAAGAATTAAAGTATGACAATGAATAAATCTAATCAAAATGCGTTGCTGATCTTATTATCTGAGTATCTTTTTATCTTCTTACCTTTCCTTGTCATTGGAATCATAAAAATATACAAGGCTGACTTTTCTACTTTCTTTCAAGCTGCTGATTGGAGTTTTGCTGCTTCAATTTTATTTGGACAGGTCATTGTTAAGTTAGTTTCTGGATCAGTTATTCATTCCAAAGCTAAGTGGCAGCGGGTTGTTGTCTTGCTTTCATTTATTCTCGTATTGGGTCTAGTCCCAAGCCTAGTTGTGTTGGCTCTCATCCTTATCGACGGTGGTGTTTCAAGCTTCTTAGTAAAGACACAGATTATACTTTTCTCTCTGGCATCGTTGGTCTTCTTTTTGGTAGGTTCGGCTGCACACGCGATGATAGAAGAGGGTAACGATTGATTTAAGCGCGATTCGGCGTGCGTGGCATTTTTACTATGTGTTAGTTTAAGTGATTAAGTTGGGCTTGTTCATAAGTAATTGTGCGGATTGAATTAGCATTATGTGGCAGGTATGGAATTCGAATATAAGAAAGTAGAACCAAATCACAGAGATTTTCAGTCATTAATCGCTGAGCTGAATTCGTCACTTCGTCAGATTACTAATGACACAGGCGAAAGCTCTTTTGTATCCGACGCTTTTGACCCACCAAAAGATGGATGTATCGTGGTGTATCTAAATGATAGTGCTGTGGCATGTGGGGTATTTAGATATCATGAAAGTGAAGTTTGTGAACTTAAGCGGATGTACTCTAACAAAGCCGGTGCGGGCTCTTATTTATTGAAAAAACTCGAATGTTTTGCGATTGAAAAAGGCTATCGAAAAGCTGTTCTATCGACACGTAGAGTTAACTCAAAAGCGGTGTCCTTTTACTGTCGTCACTCTTACTCAGAATCCAGTGCGTATGGTAAATATGTCGGTGTAGATCGTTCAATTTGCTTCTCAAAAACGCTGGTCATATAACAACCAAACCTATTCTGTCTTAGTTTCACGGAGGAAACATGACAAGCGACCAACTATTGGAAAAAGCACTTTATAGCAGTGCCAGCATCCATCAACCTCACTCTTTAAAAGCCTATTTGGCAGCGAATCACCTTAATGATTATTTCGGCACAACAGACAATGTGTGGCTTAAAACGAGTGAGTTGATAGATAAAACTGAGATTGAAGTTTTAGGTGAGTACTCTGCAACGGTGCAGGCACCCAAGTTCTCAGATTTTCGTATTCAAAGGATATTGGATAATGGGGTATACCCAGCGTCGTATGCTGCATTAATACAGTGGCATGAGAATAAGGGCTTTCAAGATATCTTCTCGTATTACGTTTCGCAGGCTTCTAAAACAAGCGAATACCTTTCCCACAATGTGACTATCTTATTGGCGTTGAATCGCGTTTACCGTGAGTTAGAGCCGTCTCAAGTGCCAGCGTTCCTTAACCGCTTCACTGAATTTGTCACATCGACTCGTTCTGACGGCGACCGAAGCACTGACACAAACGAAGCCGTAGAGCTCAATAGCGTATTACAAGCATGCTTAAAACAGTTTGGTTTCTTTGGGCATAACTTAATTACGCTGACGTGGATAATGCGTTGTAAGGAAGAGCTGTCGAAAGAGCAATATGACGCAATGCTTTTTAATCTCTATCAACAGGCCAATAGCCCGTTGGAAGATCCTGACGATGAGATTGATCAAGCTATCTTAGCGCAGTGTCAAAGCTCAGATAATTCAGATGAGCTCTATGACAATGTTCACCGATTGGTTTTTGGGTATACGTCGAATCTACACCAGATAACGCTAGCGGATGCATTGTGTTTTCTTCACGAACAATTCCCTGAACATATTTCGGAGCTAAAGCACATTGCCGAGTATCAGTGTCGTCTGTTAGAAAAGTGAGTTTAATTAGGATGTTGCATTTAACTTATGCAACGTTATCAGGCTAGTTAGCGCAGAAGTACAACTTACACGCTAATCAGATCTCAAATTGAAAAAAAGAGCTACTCGATAATGCAGCTGTGCTCTTTACTTCTGAAAACCAGTCAGGTGTGAAATATAGCTCACATATTACGGCTCTCCCACGCAAAGGCGAACGTTTGCCTTTTGTTTCTCGGAATTTAATTGCAACAGTAAATGACACACAAACGTAGAGGTAGCGCACAGAAACGAAAAAGGGGATATCGCGATTACGTAATCATTGATCTAGCCGATAGTGAGATAGTGATAAGAGGTCGATAATTCGTTGTCGGATCTAAATTAGAACTTTAAATCTAATTTCTAAGTAGTTGTTATCTCAGGAAGAGTTTTTGTGCTATGCGCCCCTATATTAAATACATTATCCCTATTTTAATTCCTTTCATTATCCTCTTAATGCCGCTATCAGCGTTTCCATTTGAAGGCCTTACGATTATTCAACAACGCGTTATCGCGATCTTTTTATTAGCGGCATTGTGCTGGGTGTTCGAGCCTATCCCGATTTACGCGACGTCTGTTGTTATTATCGTTCTGCAATTATTGATGTTGTCGGATAAAGGGCTGATCTTTTTAAGGTTTGATCATGGGGAAGAACATTTTGGTGAGCTGTTAAAATACAGCGATATCATGGCGACATTCGCTAGCCCAATCATCATGCTGTTTTTAGGTGGTTTCTTCTTAGCAATGGCCGCCACTAAATATCGATTAGACGTAAACTTAGCTCGTGTGTTGTTGAAGCCATTTGGACAAGACCCAAAGTTTGTGATGCTCGGCTTAATGTTGATCACTGGTATCTTTTCGATGTTTATGTCTAACACGGCAACAACGGCAATGATGCTATCTATTTTAACGCCGGTACTGGCTGTGTTTGGTCCGAAAGACCCCGGTCGTGTAGCGTTTGCGCTTTGTATTCCTGTTGCCGCTAACATCGGTGGCATTGGTACCCCTATCGGTACCCCGCCGAATGCTATCGCACTTAAATATTTAGTTGGCGATAATCTCATTACGTTCGGTGAATGGATGGCATTTGGTGTGCCGTTTGTCGTTATTATGATGGCGTTAGCGTGGTTTTTAATCGGCTTTATGTACAAAGCTGACCAAAAGAAAATTGAGCTAAGCATCAAAGGTAAATTCCTTAAAACGCCTAAAGCCATTGCGGTATACGTCACTTTTGCGCTGACCATCATTCTTTGGTTAATGGGCTCAAGCCATGGCATGAACTCTTATACTGTCGCTCTTATTCCTGTCGCTGTGTTCTCACTCACAGGGATCATCAATAAAGAAGACCTGAAAAAGATTTCTTGGGACGTACTGTGGCTTGTATCAGGTGGTATTGCGCTTGGTTTAGCTCTCGATAAAACTGGCTTAGCAAGGCTCGTGGTACACAGCATTCCGTTTGATACTTACTCACCCTATGTGGTGTTGTTCGGAGCGGCGTTCTTGTGTTTGGTAATGGCAAACTTCATGTCTCATACCGCAACGGCTAACTTGTTAATGCCAATTATGGCTGCATTAGGTTCGTCTATGGCTTCACTCACGCCACTCGGTGGTGAGTTAACGTTAATTCTGGTTGTAACTTTTGCCGCTTCATTAGGTATGTCGCTGCCAATCAGTACGCCACCGAATGCGTTGGCTCATGCCACTGGCCATGTGCAAAGTAATCAAATGGCCAGAATCGGTATTATTTTGGGTGTGGTTGGTGTGCTATTGAGCTTTGTTATGGTGTGGCTGCTACATTCAATTGGTCACATAGGGTAACGATACGTGTATCAACAAAAGTTAGAAGCACTTATCGATCGCTATTTTAACCACACAGAACGTCGGGTGACGTGCTGTGCCGGTAACACCATTATTGAACAATCAGCGTTAAACACTCGTTTATATTATGTGTTGAGTGGGGAACTGGAAGGGTTTTATTCCGATGCGAATACACCGCAAGTGCGAGTGTTTAGCGCGGGTAGCGGGGCTTTTATAGGCGTTCATAGCTTCTTTTCAGGTAATTGGACTGCATCTTCAACGGTTGTTGCTAAAACCGATGTAGAGTTAGCGTGGATCGATAAAGACACGCCTGCAGAAGATGAACGTAAATTTGGTCCTCTTACCGCACAGTTCACACCTGTGATTGTCAATGAGTTGTCGCGTCGTCAACGCCGCGCAACACAGGAAGCGATCGCGAAACAAAAAGCGCTAGAGAAGTTACATACTGCTGAGCAAATGACGACCTTGGGTCAATTAGCTGCAGGGATTGCCCATGAGCTTAACAACGCTATTGGTGTAGTAAATAGTAAATCTGGCCGACTTGAAACGGTCATCATGGATCTACTTGAAGAAGTGCATCCAGAAGCCAGTCAATTTTTTGATTTTGGGTTAATGCATGGTCAGAAAACGTCGTCGTCAGAAGCGCGAACACGTGGGCGACAATTTGAAAGAAAATATGGTTTAGACAAAAACATTGCTCGCTCTCTTGCGAAGGCGATTCCAATTGACGCTTTATCTGCAACAGACGTTATTTCAAAACATTGGCTGAAAAACCCAGAAGAAGCGATTCGTTTTTGGCAGATGGGCTGTGATTTACATGATTTACGTTTGGCATCTAGACACACCGTTGGCATCGTAAAATCGGTTAAACAACTTGGCAGAGTTGATATTGACACCGAAGAAGCGGTTGATATTAACGACTCCATTAACCATGCCTTATCGTTGTTACAAAGTGAGTTACGTAGAGTATCTGTGCGATTGAGCCCAGCAGATTTGCCGACTTTTAAAGGCTCGAAAACAGAGCTCGTTCAGATCTGGGTCAACATTGTAAAGAATGCTTGTGATGCAATGTCGAATTCAGACGATGCTGCAATAGAAATTCAAACCAGACTAAGTAAGAAAAGAATATTAGTTACGATCACGAATAACGGCCCTGAGATAGACGAGGTGACTCGTAGAAAGGTATTTCAGCCCAACTTCACCACTAAAAAAGGTGGTTTGTCGTTTGGATTGGGCTTGGGTTTATCAATCGTTAAGCGGATTGTGGCGGGTTATGGCGGAAGTATCATTGTGAAAAGTGATGCTTCTAAAACTGTATTTAGAATCAAGTTACCAGTAGAGGGTGAACATGGAGAAGCTTAATTTAATCTGTGTCGATGACCAGAGAGAAGTACTTAGCGCAGTGGTACAAGATTTAGAGCCGCTGGCGAGTTGGCTGAATATTGAAGATTGTGAATCAGCGCAAGAAGTGCTTGATCTCATTGATGAACTTGATGCGGAAGGCGAACACATTACCGTCATCGTGTCTGATCATGTGATGCCAGGGAAAACGGGCGTGGAGTTACTCACTGACGTGTTCCATGACAGCCGCTTTCCGAATACAAAGAAAATTCTTCTTACGGGGCAGGCCACTCACACCGATACCATCAATGCGATTAATGCAGCAGGCATCGACCGTTACTTTGAAAAACCTTGGCAAGCAAGCACATTAGTTGAATGCATTCGCACTCTTGTCACTGAGTACATATTTGATCAAGGGCTTGATTACACGGACTATCAGAATGAGCTCGACCAGCAGGTTGTGTTGAGACGCTTACGCTAGTCTCTTATGTTAGCGTTACATTAGTCACTAATGTAAGTCGCTTGAAATTGTATGCACCGAAGGACGCTTTCTGAAGGATATTGTCTTTGAAAGATGTAACCTTTCGGTGCATATATTACCTATCTCTTTTAGTCGTTCAGGTTTTAGTACTTAGTTATTAACACACTGGTTGCTACCTTTAGTCTAAAACTCATACGCTACGCCAACGCCAACGGATGCATTGTGTTTTCTTTACGAACGATTCCATGAACATATTACAGAGCTAAAATGCGTCGCAGGGTATCAGTGTCGTCTGTTAGAACTGTGAGTTGGAAATATTAACAAGTGATTCCTAACGTGCGGTATTTGGAGTTCGAAGTCCGATCGGTAGTTACAAGGTAAAGGACTAGGTTTTTCAAGGCTTACTGCGTAATAATGCATTCGCCCACAAGTAGTGGTTTATAGTCAATAGGATTTTAAAATGAGTGAGATTGCTCGCTTTATATTGGGTGAAGCGCCAGATAAGTTTGGTCGTAATATTGAACAGTTGTTAGCTTATAATCACTTTTGGTTAGAGCACGACCATAAGTATATTCAAGTGTTTTTCCCAATCGATGAAGGGACTAAGTTTAATCAACATGCGCCGTTGGTGACTCAAGAAGATGAGGCGCTTTTTGCTAGCTCAGAAGCGCTTCGCACAGCTCATCTACAAGTGCTGGACCTGATGCTCGAGTTTTGGGGAATGCAGCGAGATGGAAGTAAGATATCGTCACTGTTGCCACTTAGCCCTGCGAATCACGTATGGTTGAAGAATCATGACCATAACCAGCTTCGACTAACGCGAGCTATTCGCAGTTTATATTTGTTAGGTAATGAAGAGGTCGCAACTCGGTTATGTGACTTTCTAGTATCAGCGGCGAGCGAGACAGGCTCGGTGTCGGAGAAAACCGTTCAGTATTGGCGCAATGCCTTGGAAGGTTAGTTTTTCTGTGCAGAGTTTTCGGCACTGCACATCATTGATTCTCAATGCGCGGCATTTTTGTACGATACCGCTTTCTCTATATTCAACATTTGAATGCAATTTGTGGAATATATCAAAATTAATTAAATTGATAGTAAGTTATTACTTTTCATTATGTTAGGGTTCTTTTCTTAAGGTCAGCGGATTAGGAAGAGGCTAATGAAAAAGGGATTTGTGATAGCGATATCAATCGGTTTTGTTGTCTTCTTCCTTGTTGGTCGTGAGCTCCAGTGGTTCGGGTCCAGTAATTCTGAGTCGTTTCCTAAACTTCCTGATAGTCCCCAATTTGTGACTTCTACTGATTTCGACGGTGAGTGGCTAGGCCGCCGTATTAACACCACTGGCAATAATATGTGTGAACGGACAACCATCACCGGAACCATTCGTGAGGGTAAAGCCACGCTAAGGCTCACCTACAACGGAACACCATTAGAAGGTTGGGTGACAGAAAGCGGCGACTTACGGTTATATGCCAAACATCGCCAGTGGGATTATCGCTTTTCAGCAACTGGCAGCGGTAAGAGATTTGATGGTCGGTGGCACTTAACCAATGGCCCGTGCCAAGGGAGTTGGTTTATAGAAAAGCTGGGCGACAATCTTGGCGTTGACGAATAAAGGACAATTTTCATGACATCCAACATTTGGCACTTTCGATACGCATTTGCAGAAGGTTATTACGTTAGGGAACTCTGCCTTTTACCGTTCTCAATTAAAGTTGGTCTACGTTGATGGGTTAGCCGAACAAGATACATATGCAGCACTCTAATATCATGTGTTATGACAAGTTTTTGAGAGATTAAATATTATTGTTTATCGTAAACGCATGAGAGTATATTCGTTATTAAAGTCATTGCTGTTTGAATTTTATGTACTGATTTTATTTAATTAAAAATATATCAGTAATGATATTTTTGGATTTTTAATATTGTTATTTCTATCAGTTTTCAGGATTTTTAGCATCTATCAATCAAAACGAAACTGAGTTGTTTGTTAATAAACCTGCGAAAGTTTGCGTAATGTTGTATACCTCCAATGAATTAAGGTGAAAGTTATATAACCTCTTGTTATTTATAAAGTAAGTCAGGTAATATTAGTGACTTAAGAGCGGAGCAGAAAGCTTAGGATGAGAAATCAGACGCCGTCTGCTTAATAACCGTTATACGCCATAGCATTCTATCAAATAAAAGGAATCAGCATGTTTAAAGGGTTTAGTCTAGTCCTGTCAGTTTTCATTTGTACATTTGCACAAGCTAATACTTCCGTTGAGTTTGAAACTGCACAAAAATTGTTGACGGCGATGGACGTTGATAAACAAATGTTAGGTGGTTTCGACGCAATGTTGCCAATCGTTAATCAGATAGCGGGTAAGCTTGAGCTTAATTCTCAAGAAACTGACCAACTAAAAGATCTTTATAAAGATTGGTTTGAAAATGATATTGATAGAGTAAAAATGCGTGTCGAAATTGCAAAGCTCTATTCTAATCAATTTACCGTTACGGAAATGAACCAAATAATAGAGTTTTACGACACGCCAATTGGGAAAAAGCTGATACAAAAATCGCCAGAGTTAGCAAAGCTTGGAGCGCAAATTGGCATGACAGAAGCTCAAGATAAGCAACAACAATTACTTGAAAGAATCACTCCTTTCATAAAGGAGCATAGTGCTAAGTAACTGGTGATCTACTATCACGTTAGTTTTCGTTGAACAACTAAGATGTTCACATCTTCATCATGCTGTATTACCGAGAGAAATCATGGACAGTCGTATCTAATTAAATTTTATTAAATACTTATTTTCAGAGTTACTGTTTATTATTGCACTAGGTCTTGTCTATTGGATATCAGACGGTGATCGTTCATCGCTACTAACCATAGGGCTGATAATTTGTGTTCCTCCACTAATAAAAATTCTAATGTTGTGGTGGAAGCTTCGCGATAGCTCATTTGAAATCACGAACGGTCATGTACGTTTAAATGGAGTTGCTTGTGATGTGACTTTACAGCGCAGCTTTCTTCCGTTTGAAATTGGCTCTTTCATCAAACTTTCATACACGAAAGGTGCAATGCAGAAACACAATATTTACCTTTCTAAAGGCGCAATGAACAAAGAAGAATGGACCCGTATGTTAGCGTGTCGAACATAGTTTCACGGCTTTAGTTTGTGTTGTGCGTCAGTTTGTATTTCGGATTTGGTTGGTGTGCTAGTATCGCCTTTTTTGCACCGAGCTAGTATATGACTAACGACCATTTCCAAGGTAAATACGAAGTAGAGCTTAAGTATCGCCTCGATTCTAAATCAGAACTCTTGAAAACTTTGAGTCTTATTCCCCATGAAGTGATGCTCCAAGATAATCTTGAGTGCGATTGGTATTTCGATAGCCCAGACAGAAGCTTACAAGCTCAAAACAAAAGTTTGTGCATTCGGACTATGGAGCCATCGGGCATTAAGCTATGGATTGTAAAAGGCCCAGAGTCTGACCGGTGCGAAGCGACAAATATCACCGATGCGTCGAATGCCAAGAGTATGCTTGAGAACTTGGGTTACGAAGTGATTCTAAAAGCGCAGAAGACACGCAGTATCTACTTCGTGGGCGAATTTCATATTACTGTCGACTCACTAAAGGGTATCGGTGATTTTGCAGAGTTCGCTATCATGACGGATGATGAGTCTAAGTTATCGGTTTATAAAGATGAGTTGGAGTTATTAGCCAGTCGGTTTGGGCTGACTCAATCAGCACTACAAACTCAATCTTATAAGCAGATGTTCGAGGAAATGAACGCATAGCACAGCGATTAAGCGTTAGGGAGAGTTATGGACACCATTATCAAACAAGCCATCGAATTGCGCAAAGAGGCCAAGTATCAAGAGTCACGAGATTTGCTGGCGACACTACTCGATGATGAAAATTATGTTGCGAAAGCGCACTTGCAGATAGCTTGGTCTTACGACAATCAAGGCAAAGAACAACAGGCGATTGAGCACTATGTATTGTCTCTGTCTGGCGTACTGTCTTCAGTAGAGCGTTTTGATGCGCTTTTCGGGTTGGCGAGTACTTATCGAAGCCTAGGCCTTTATGCAGAGGCTTTAAGCTATTTCGAACAGACGATGGCAGAGTACCCTGGTTCCCTTGAAGTTCAGCCTTTCTACGCGATGTGTTTGTATAATTTGGGTCGCCATAAAGAGGCAACGTCTCTGTTGCTTGAATTGTTGGTTTCTACGACCAATAGCGAGCCGATCAAAGAGTACCAACGAGCGATCTCTTTGTATGCTCAAGACTTGGATAAAACTTGGTAAGCGAGAGCTGTGATTAACACGCTTCACTTAATACGAGAAAAGCCTAAGCATCATTCGATACTTAGGCTTCAAGATTTAGCTTTTCTATTCAGATCAGCCGTTACGCTGAAAGCTCTTTACGAACGATCTCTGCGCCAGCGCTGAGTGCATTCAGCTTAGCTGAGGCAATGTCGCGAGGTAGGGGAGCCATACCGCAGTTGGTGCAAGGGTAGAGCTTGTCTGCATCAACATACTTAAGTGTTTCTCTCAGAGTGCTAGCCACTTCTTCTGGTGTTTCAATCGAATCGGTTGCCACATCGATCGCACCAACCATTACTTTCTTACCGCGAACAAGTTCAAGCAGTTCAAGTGGCACATGAGAGTTGTGGCACTCTAACGAGATGATATCGATATTTGATTGCTGCAGCATAGGGAAGACTTCTTCATATTGGCGCCACTCAGTGCCTAATGTCTTCTTCCAATCTGTGTTTGCTTTGATGCCGTAGCCATAGCAAATGTGTACTGCGGTTTCGCATTTAAGCCCTTCAATGGCCCTTTCTAAACAAGCGATACCCCAATCATTCACTTCATCAAAGAACACGTTAAATGCAGGCTCATCGAACTGAATAATATCAACGCCTGCGGCTTCAAGTTCTTTGGCTTCTTCGTTGAGGATCTTTGCAAATTCCCACGCCAGTTTTTCACGGCTTTGGTAATGCGCATCGTAAAGTGTATCAATCATGGTCATAGGCCCCGGCAAAGCCCATTTGATCGGTTGGTCTGTTTGCTGGCGTAAGAATTTAGCATCTTCAACAAACACCGATTTCTGACGAGAAACTGGGCCAACAACCGTCGGTACACTTGCATCGTAGCGGTCGCGGATTTTAACGGTTTCACGCTTCTCGAAATCGACACCATTAAGGTGTTCAATGAAGGTGGTCACAAAGTGTTGGCGGGTTTGTTCGCCATCACTCACGATATCGATGCCGGCTTGCTGTTGCTCATGCAGAGACACACGCAGCGCATCCTGTTTGCCATCGGTTAACTCGTCGCCTTCCAGTTTCCATGGAGACCAAAGTGTTTCTGGTTGTGCTAGCCAAGACGGCTTAGGCAAGCTGCCTGCTGTTGAAGTCGGTAATAGTGTTTTCATGATAATTCTGCCTGTCCTTAGATTCCCAAAGTGGATCGTATGTTTCCTAATGCGCGTAAAATAGAACGATTACAGCGCGTAGTTGGCAGACCAGTTGTCTAGTACCGACTGATATGGCTTAATGAAGTTTTCTTCTGCGAACTTACCTTGTTCAACAGCTAGTTTGCTTCGTTCTTCTCGGTCATACACGATTTGGGTCAGTGAGTGATCCAAGTTTTTCAAGTTTGGTTGGTAGCAGTTTCCCGCAACCGCGTTCGCGTTGTAGATCTCAGGGCGGTAGATCTTCTGGAAAGTACCCATGGTACTGATGGTGCTGATAAGCTCTAGATTAGAGTAATCGTTCAGTAGATCACCAAAGAAATAGAAAGCCAGAGGGGCAACACTGTTCGGCGGCATGAAATAACGAACCTGTAAGCCCATCTTCTTGAAATATTGTTCAGTTAAAGAAGACTCGTTAGGTTGGTATTCAAAGCCTAATACAGGGTGTTGGTTTTCAGTACGGTAATAAGTTTTATTATCTGAAACACTCAAACAAATAACAGGTGGTTTCTTAAAGTTCTCTTTGTACGCTTGAGAGTTAACGAAATATTTAAACAGCTTGCCGTGTAAATCACCAAAATCGGCTGGAATACTGAATTTATCTTGGTCTTTATTATGATCTAATAGTAATACACTGAAGTCATAATCACGAACATAAGACGAGAAGTTATTTCCGATAATACCTTCAATGCGCTCATTCGTTTTGTGGTCCAGAATGTTGGTTTTCAGTACTTCAATTGAAGGGAATGCTTCGCCGTTGCTTTCAATGTCCATATCAACAGAAATGATTTCAAGCTCTACAGAGTAGCGGTCGCCCTTCGGGTTGTCCCAGTGTGCTAAAGCATTGAAACTGTTGTCAATCATCTGTAGTGCATTACGTAAGTTCGCTTGACGACTGTCGCCGCGAGCCAAGTTAGCAAAGTTGGTTGTGATACGCGTGCTGTCTGCAGGCTGGTAGTTTTCGTCGAGGCTAATGCTCTTAATCGTAAAGTTAAATTCATTATTCATGTTGATCTGGTATCCCAATTCGTTGTCTGATTCTCTCGGTCTTTAATATTTAAATGCTTTATTTTTGCGTGTGACCGGATTAAGAATCGAGGCTGTCTTCACTAAAAGTGTCGTATAAATTTATTTGCTTAAGGTTTTTATACGTGGATAGGTTGACCATTAACAATGGTATTACTTCACATTCATCATGAGGAATATTCATGATCTATATGTTTGAATATTCAAGTCGGTGTCAGTTATATTAATTAGCTTGATGGAAATATAACCACATTAATAGTGTGTTATTTAAGATAATTAATTTAATTAAGAGATGGATGAAATGAGTGAATTGCTGTTGTTGATTTTCTACTGTGCGTTACTAGGCAGTGGTGTTGGGTTTCTAGCCGGGTTGTTAGGTATTGGCGGAGGGCTGATCATTGTTCCTGTGTTAAGCAGCATTTTACTGTATTTAGAAGTTCTACCGTCTGACCAAGTTGTTGTCGCTGCGATCGCTACCTCGTTGGCATCGATACTGTTCACTTCCACTTCTTCTGCACTCGCTCACCACAAGAATGGAAATGTGCCTTGGGATTTGGCGCCTTGGATCATGTTGGGTGTTGCTCTGGGTGCATTGGTTAGTGGCTTTATGGCGGCTCTTTTACCAGAAAAAGTCGTTCGTATTGTGTTTGCTGTGAGCGTGGTTCTTATCGCGATTAAGATGTTCTTAAGCAGCAAAAATGACGCGCCTAAAGAGCGAAAGCTACCGAATAAAGGTGTATTAACGGTTCTGACAACCATTACTGGCGGTTTGTCGGCAATGATCGGGATTGGTGGCGGCGCGTTACTCGTTCCTTTGCTCACGTTCTTTTCGGTCGATATGAAAAAGGCGATTGGCTGTGCGTCTGCGTGTGGCATTGTTATCGCGCTATTCGGCTCTATCGGTTACATAACCTCGGGCAGTAGCCACTTTGCTCTAACTGATGGCTTTGCAGGCTTTGTTTATCTGCCTGCGTTATTGGGTATCGTGTGTACGTCTTGGTTCACGGCTCCTTTAGGCGCAAAAGCGACAAACCATTTACCCGTTCCAACCATCAAGAAGATCTTCTCAGTACTGTTGGTTGTTATCGCGGCAAGCATGGTGGCTCGTTAATGATGGTTAGTGACCTTCATCCGTTCGTAAATAAGAACACTTGATGATGCGTACATAACCGAACAAGGAGCAGTCATCAGGCTGCTCTTTTTGTTTGCCTGTCTACATTTATACGATTATGTCTATGAGTCTGTTGACAAAATCTTGTTGTTTAACCGGATTCACTGCTATAGCTAAATGTACTTGTTCAATTCAAGGGAATGCTAAAAGTGAGTGATTTATGGATCCGTTAACGCAGGGTGTACTAGGCGCTTCTTTGTCACAATCGGCGAGTAAAAAACAACATTTGGTGGTCGCTGGGATTCTAGGTTTGCTCTCTGGAATGGCGCCAGATTTAGATGCGTTTATTCAATCGGAGAGTGATCCTTTACTCGCATTGGAGTTCCATCGACAGTTTACCCATTCACTTCTATTTATTCCCATTGGCAGCTTGATTTGCGCTCTGGTTTTGTACCCTTTGATTGCAAAAAGGCGTGGTCTCTCGTTTAAACAGAGTTGGCTGTATTGCGCGTTAGGTTATGGCACACATGCTTTACTCGATTCTTGTACTACGTATGGCACTCAACTGTTCTGGCCGCTCACCAACGAACGTTACGCTTGGAATACCATTTCGATCATCGATCCTGTCTATTCACTGCCCATCTTAATATTGCTTGCGTTTGCAACATGGAAGCGAACTCCTTGGTTGGCTCGCATTGCGTTTCTATGGGCTTTGACTTATCCGACGTTAGGCATGATTCAGAGGGATAGGGCAGAAGCGATAGGATGGCAATTAGCACAAGAACGCCAACATACGCCTATTCGCTTAGAGGCTAAACCGAGTTTTGCGAATATCTTAGTGTGGAAAGTGGTGTACGAAACCGAATCTAGATACTACGTAGATGCTGTTCGAGTCGGCACTTCTGTTAAAACCTATCCTGGAGACTCTATTGCTAAACTGAATGTGAGTCAGGGTTTCCCCTGGCTTGATCCTAATTCCCAACAAGCCAAAGACATTGAACGTTTCCGTTGGTTCTCGAATGGTTATATTGCACAGGATCCAACGGATGAGCTGCGTGTTATCGATGTTCGATATTCTATTGTTCCAAACCAACTCAAAGCGCTTTGGAGCATCAAATTGTCTCAATCTGTCGATGCAGACACACACATAAAGTACGAAACCCACAGGGACAACACGCCAGAATCCAGACAGATCTTTTTTAATATGTTGAAAGGCGATTAATGGTTAGAGGTCTTGAAAGCAAAAAGGTTGAGTCAGTGATCTGCTCAGCCTTTTCTTGTGCTGTCTAACCGAGAATTATAGGTAACGACTTCTCAAATGATCTTTGAAGTATTGAGCATTGAGCATTGAGTGTTTCACCTGTCGAGCCTTTAACCAAATCATCAGTAGTTAGTAGGCTGCCTCTGATCCAAATGTTCGACTCAAACTAAGTGAATCGCCGAATGATTAGAGAGCGAGCCTAGAAACTAAAGTTATGAAAAATAATAAATAAGTTAAGGCTATTATGCCTATGGGTAAGTATTTCATACATCCTCCTCTTGTTGTCACTGGTGTTATCTCATTGAGTGACGACATAAGATATGAATTAGAGAAATGCATTATGGGTGGTTCTTAATTGGCAAATTTGAATTTCTCTAATTCATCGTATCTATGTTTTTCGACAGCAATAATGACCCCAGTTAGCCAATCGCGGCTTTGAAATTCACCTCTGGAGTTATTATGAAATTAAAACCACTACGCACAGTTGTTCCTGCATTATTGTTAGGTTTATCAAGCTCGGCTGCCTTCGCTAAAATGACACTGACAGAACGTATTATTCCAACCCCTACAGGTATTTCCGCCGAACTGGCTCAGATAATTGAACACCGGGAAGTCACTCCGCCACTTCCGGTTCCATCTACAGCGAAAGAGTGGCTCGCCCTGCAAGCAGTATTTGATACTCCAGGTATGGAGATAGCGCAGGAAGCCCTCGAACGTTTAGAGGTGACATATGAAGCTAAGCAGTTTGCGGGGGTGGATACTTTCTTTGTTACACCGAAGAACATTGCCCCCGAATACAAAGATAAATGGCTAGTACATATTCATGGGGGAGCATTTGTATTTGGTGGAGGAGAGTCTGCGTTGCGAGAAGCTATATGGGTGGCTAACGGGTTAGGGGCGCAAGTGATTTCGGTTGATTATCGCCAGCCGCCACTGCATCCATTTCCTGCTGCTATTAACGATGTTGCAGCAGTATGGGAAGAGCTGATTAAAACTCAAAAAGCGGAATCTACCGCGTTGTTTGGCTCATCAGCAGGCGGGAATTTAACGCTTGCCACGACACTTAAGCTACAGGAGCTCGATTTACCTATGCCTGGTGCACTGTTTGTTGGAACGCCAGCGGTCGACCTAAAGGAGACCTCAGACTCCTGGCATACTTTAAAAGGACTTGATGCGCTTGGCCAGAGAGAGGGTTTGATTCAAGGTACGTTTGACTTATATGCAGGAGGCGAGCCTCTAGACTCACCGCTGTTATCGCCAATTTATGCTCAAATTGAAGAGTTTCCGCCAACGATTTTTGTCTCCGGGACACGGGATTTATTGCTAAGCGATACTGTACGCATGCACCGTTTGTTGCGTAGCGCTGATATTGAATCAGAGCTTCATATTTATGACGGCCAGTCACATGGTGATTATATGAATGGCATTTTGAGTGATATGCCAGAATCCGATGATGCCTTAAAAGAACTCGGGCAATTCTTCAACACTCATATAAATTAGTTTTTAATGCACAGGGACGTGGCTTCTTTATTTAGGAGACAGTTATGACTCATCTATTTTCTTCATTGTTTACATGTGTATTGACATTATTGCGCGCTAACCATCATTACTCTCAGCATCAGTCACTCTGGGAGCATGGGGATTCTTCATCTCTTTGGCTCTCTCCAATATATGATGAAAAGAAAGGTAAGCAACGGTCACAGGTAAATGGGAACCTATCGAGAGGTAGTGAAAACTGTGTTTAGTAATGTGCCCCGTTTAGTACTTATTATGTGTTTGGCATGGGTTAATTCTCATGTATTGGCTAATGACTCTCTCGAACTTGCTGATACTTCTAGCCCAAGCCAGACATTGGCGAGCTTTATGACCGCATCTGATGTGCTAATAGATCACTGGAGAAGTGAACAGTTACACCTACCGGCAGCTCAACACGCATATTTACAAGTGATGCGTACCATGGATCTCTCTTTATTGCCTAACCGTAGTCGAACAGTGGTTGTAATGGAAAGGATTCTCTTACTGAGAGAAATCATCGATCGTTTAGACAGCGAAATACACACTAGAACTCCAGACGCGCTGCAAGTGAGTAAAGATGACCTGATCCATTGGCGTCTTGCCAATACTGACATCGTATTATCCAAACAAATGTCGGGAGATAATGTTGAGCAGTTTCTATTTAGTTCCGGAACGGTTCAGAGTTTACCTCGTTGGTACAGAACCGTAGCTGCTGTTGATTATCAAGTCGAAAACCGCACTGATTATTATCAAGAATTTGTGCTTACTCCTGGTCCTTTGTTTTCCAAAGACTTGATTCAATCATTACCTCCTCCTTTCAAGAAACTGTATGGTCCATTACCTTTATGGCAATGGTTAGTGTTAACCTGGGTGCTCACCTTGTGTTCAGCTCTTGTTAAGTTAAGTTTTTTATTAGGTGTTCGATGGAACTCCCGTTGGGAAAATTATGGGCGAAAGTGGCGTATAGGACGTCTTATTTCATTAGTTTGTACGGTGATACTTTTGCTATTAGCTAGGAGGGTGATAGATGAAGGGGTCTGGATAACAGGTACAACTTATCAGTTCTTTTCGACGCTGTTTTTATTGGCACAGTTTTTCTATGTTTCTTGGTTGATCATGGCCATATTTAACTACTTTGCTGATATTTATGTATTCAATAAATATCAAGGTAAGCATGTAGACTCATCATTGATTACTGTGTTAGCACGTATTTTTGGTGGCTTAACCATTGTTATTCTGGGTATTTATGTTATCGAATTTATGGGTTTTTCAATAACCCCTATTTTGACTGGCTTAGGGGTTGGTGGTTTGGCTGTCGCGTTAGCAATTAGGCCAGTACTAGAAAACGTGATAAATGGCCTCACTCTGTACGCAGATGGTGGCGTTAAAATTGGAGAGTTCTGTCGTTATGGCAATAACAACTTAGGAACGATTGAAAGTATCGGTTTACGTTCCACACGTATTCGTACACTTGAACGTTCGTTAATCACTATACCAAATTCAGAGTTTGCTAATATGGAAATTGATAATCTTGAGCGACGGGACAAACGTAGAATGGACCATCTATTAAGGTTGCGTCCAGAGGCAACGTTGGAACAGTTACGTGTGCTCATTGTCCATATACGTAGGTTACTGTTGCAACACCCTATGATCGATGAAGATCCTGTGCGAGTCAGATTGATGGGGATTGGCGAGTATTCAATCAACATTAATATGATGGCTTATATCAAGTGTTGTGACCATGAAGAGTTTATGGCTGTGCAAGAGGATATTCTGTTTGCTGCATTAGCCTATGTCGAACAAGTAGGTGCAACTATTGCACATTCCACTCAGTACCAACTGGTGGATAAACGCAATGAAGGTGCTTTGGAGCAGAAGGAAAAAGCCGCTCAAGTGGTTGCAGGGTGGCATGAAGCTCAAGCCTTCCCATTCCCTGATTTTGCTTACGAATACAAATACGAAATTCGAGACACTATCATGTATCCAGCTAAAACTTCGGCAGTACACCGAAGCTCTAGCGGTTAATCAAACCAGTAGCTCGTACTTTGTGCGAGTTACTATACTTCCGGTTGAATGACTTTATCAAAATAGTGCTGTAGTGTTTGGTGAATGAGTTGATTCAATGGGAAGCCTCGCTTGGATTGCAAGTAGCCGCCATTGATCTGTAGTTGGCGCATTTCTTTCGGAAGTAATGGCAGCGGATAACAACTTAACTCCGTTTCATTTTCTGTCATAAAACTACTGCCGAATGAGAAGGCGTCAGAATTCTTTAACTTGTTTAGCAGTACTCTTACACTGTGTGTAGATAATACAATCCTCGCTTTATAGCCTTTAGCTAAATACAAATCTTCGATTGGCGCTCTTTTTGAATTCACACCATCCACCAGGATTCGCGTGATGGGTAAGTGGTGTATATCTTCCCATTCACTAGATTGGCTGAGCTCTGGGTGGTTCTTACGCGCGATGAGACTGAGCTTTATTTCTTTTAGTTTGTGTTGATATATTTCTTGCGGAAGCGGAAATACTGAAAAATGCAGCATGTAATCAATTTGGCTATTGAGCATTTCGGCAAGTGTTTGTTCTTGCCAATAGATCATTTTGAAGTTCGCATTTGGTAAAACTTTTCTCAGAGCTGAAAATATTCCCTCTCCATATTGGTCAAGCAAAAAAATATTCATTGCTATAGTGATGTCGCCAGTAAAACTTTCTGGTTCAAAATTCTTATAAGACTCAATGACTTTAGCCAATGGAATAAACATTTCCTCAGCGGCCTCAGCTAATTTTTCTGCTAACTCTGAAGGTTCTACACCGTGTGCTTTTCTAATGAAAAGCTGATCGCCAAACGTATCTCTAAGCTTTGCCATACCGCGGCTGACACTGGTTTGAGAGATACCGAGCTTATCTGCGGCAAGGTGGGTATTGCGCGTTTCAACAACCGCTTGTAAAAGCTTCAGTAGGTTTAGATCTAAATCGCGTAGTTCTCTCATAAACCGTCCTTGGTTAATTTAGAAGTGGTGGTAAAACTTAGCCATTGCTAGGTTAGGCTTATATGTAGATTAAGTGAAATGTAATAATATTCAACTAGATATTGCCTCGTTTAGAGGCAATAGCACATTAGAGTAAAAAGGATTGAGCGAGGTACAGCACACTAAAAAAAGCGGCGGCATCCGTAAATGTAGTTAGGAGAGGGCTAGATAGCATCGCAGGGTCGAGATTCAGACGTTTAAGAATCAGCGGTAGCGTTCCTCCTGTGATCACTGCTAGCGTTGAAGAAAAAAGGTACGCGACACTAACTAATATAGGTAATGCGAGATGTTCTTCGCCGTAAGTCAAAAATGAGAGTAGAGCGAGAACTGAGCCAATCACCGCGCCATTTATAATGCCGATAGGTAGCTCTTTTACGATCACGAACAACACATCTTTTGGTGACAAGTTCCCGACAGAGAGCTCTCGAATCGAAACGGCAACTGCTTGATTTCCAGCTGCACCGGATAAGTTCGCAACTAAAGGTAGTATTGCTGCTAACAGCGCAAATTGTTCAATTACGGGCTCGAATTGAGCAATGATTGATACCGCTGCGTAGCTTAATAGAACAGAAGGTAGCAAAAATGCTAGCCGGCGTAGATTACGTTTCGCGGTCGGCATGGTGCGAAACTCATCCCCGCCAAATACACCAGCTTGTTCAAGAAGCTGCTGTTTTGATTGACGAAACAGCGCCTCATTCAATTGTCTAAATCCCACAACACCAATTTGGAACCCTGAGTTATCGATTACAGGAAGGACTGGGTGTGTTGTCGTATCTAGTGCACTTTTTAGTGAATTCAAATCCCACTCAGCCGGTACCGCCAGTAGTGAGGAGTTGAGGTGCTCTTTTAGTTTCCCACCGAAAGGTAACCCAAATAAGTCTTTGAGCCTGATTGCTCCCAGATAATTACCATCTCGATCCTGCAGGTATACGTAACGCCACTCTTGATAGTTATAGCTAGAGTCATCATCGGAAATAAGGTGGCTGAGCTCGGCAACCGTTGTGTCTGAATCAACCTTCAACATTTCATTGTTGCAAATACCTCCTACGGTGTCTGATTCATAATTAAGCGCTGCTTTTTCTTCTTTTTGCCAAGCGTTGGGTAAGGACGTATTTAGCTGTGTTGACCGCTCCAATGGAAGCTGATTGAGTAACATACGGCGGTCCGGCGATTGGAGTAAAGGGAAAACTTCTTGGAGGTTCTGGATTGGCAGTTTTTCTGCTAAGTAACGTAATTGAGAGCTACTTAAGTGATCAATTAAGTTAGCCGCTAGTTCAGGATCTATTTGAGAGAGTAGCGACCAAGCGTGAACTCTTTGATCATCATCTAGTCTCCTTAATGCATTGGAGATCGCTGGTGTATATGCGTGGAGCAAGGTTTCGCGTAAGAGCTTGTCTTCCTCCGTTTCAAGGCTAGTGAGTATTGACTCGTAAAGGTGTTCGGACTCTGTTGAGTGTGACGCTTTTGAATGTAAACGTGTCGTTAATAAAGTCATGGGGCCTCAGCATTATTCTTGGTAGTGATGATTAGGATCGTTCAAAAGACTCTGGTTAGATGACCAGAGTCTTCAAGTCATAGGCTTAATCGAACATTAAGATGATATAGGCCAAGAATAAGACTAAGTGTGTGGCGCCGTTGAGCGGGTTGGTTCGGCCACTACTGAAACTGACACTCGTCATCAGCAAGGTCGTAATTAACAAGACCATTTCGGCAGGTGCTAGACCGAGGTGAATCGGTTCATTCATGACACTTGATATCATCAGTACCGCAGGCACAGTCAATGCAATTGTTGCCAAGACAGAACCAAAGAAGAGGTTCATCGCGCGCTGAAGTTGATTGGTAAGAGCTGCTTTGACTGCGCCAACCGCTTCAGGAGCCAGAATGATCAACGCGACAATTAAACCGCCTAATGCGACGGGGGCACCCATGGTAGAAATACCATCATTAATCGGCAGTGCGAGGCTTTTTGCCAGTAGAATTACCACAATCAAGTAACCAATTAGCATCAAGCTGTGGAATAAATTACTTTGCAATGGCTCATGATGGTCGTGGTGATCTTCGTGAACCGAGTTAATAAAGTAGTCAGTATGGCTACGAGTTTGAATGAACAAAAAGACCGCATATAAAGCAACAGAAGCGAAGACTAAAATCCACATTAAGCTTGATGACATATTTCCTAAAGCGTCTACGCTCGCAAAGTTGGGTAGCACTAAGCACAGCATCGCGAGTGGAATAATGGCGACTAAGTAAGCTTTGATTCCATGAAGGTTATAAGTTTGAGTGTGATACTTTAGGCCGCCAATCAGTAAAGTGATACCGACAAACCCATTGAGTACAGCCATGATCACAGCAAACATGGTATCGCGTGCGAGCACAGGGTTTGAATCACCAGTAAGCATGATTGATGAGACCATAATGACTTCAAGCAATACCACAGAAAGCGTCAATATGAGTGTCCCATATGGGTCACCAAGCTTTATAGCGAGTGCGTCAGAGTGACGGACAACAGCAAAAATAGCAGTCATGACGACATAGAAAAGTAAGGCGGTGAGCAGTATATAGGACATGGATGATAAACCGCTCATGAGTAGGTTATCGCCAACTAGTTTGAAAAATAGTATAGCGATAGCACCTGTGAGAAGTACATGTTCTTGTTTAAGTAGTTTGAGCATGATGACCCTTTTTAGTGGTCCTAATTGCTCGTCATAATCCTTTAACGAGAAAGCGAGGATAAATTTAAGTAACTGATTCCAATCCAGTCTTTTATGTGCGTAGCAGCAAAGCTAAGCAGTATTCAAAGCACCGATGAGAGGTGTTCATCTGTGAAACGAAAGCGAGAAAGAGTCACAGGTAGGTGGTGGCATTCTTTCTCTGATTCATCGGAGGGGAACAAATTAGAAACGGTAATTCAAACCAACAGACATCAAAAATTCGGTGCTTTGGTAGAAATCGATATTCGATGTGTTTAGGGTTGCGCCACCAAATGATGTCACGCTCCAGTTCTCCCAGTTAGGGATATCGTTGTATTCATAAGCCACGAATACTCGGTGGAAATAGTCAGCGCGCTCTTGATTAAATAGCGGGTTAACTGATTCAAAATCGCGATAACCATGGCTACTCGTGACAGCAAAATGATGATCATTTAAATTGGCAAAATAGGTGGCTTCAATTTTGTATTGATTATATGAAGCCGCAGAACCTTCAGCGTTATGATCGGTATAACTGAATGCAGTAATTAGTCCTGAGCGATGGTTTAGCATCGACAGGTATTGCCCTTTTAAAAAATAGGTATCATGATCTCTCGCTAACTCTTGATAAGCGACTCCTTCATTATCAAGTTCTGAGGTCGCATAGCCTAAATCGAAAGAAACTCCGGTATTGGCAATATTCGATAGCTTTAGACGATAGGCATCGCCTTCAACGTCGGTTGTTATTCTTTGTGTACCTTCTAGGTAGGGGTTGTCCCAAACTTCGCCGGAAACAATTGTCGGAAGGTAAGCTATGTCTATTTGCGTTCCATCTGGTAAGTCACGTTGGTATCCAACCTCAAAGGCGAGAGTACCGACGGCAAGATCGTCACGAGACGTACCTGCATAAACTCGGTGGGTGTCTTGAGTATCTAGCGCCAAGTTTAAGTTTCCAAGAGGCGCTGCAAAGATCTCGTTTGTGTGAGACACATTATTATTTAGGCCCTTTAACATTCTGTCGCCGTTGGGATTTAGATTTGAGTTAGAGGTGGCAAACCCCGTATTCACTGAGAACTCACCACTAACTCGACTTGAGTCGAAAGCTTGTGCTGCAAGGGGTAGTGTCGATAGTAGCGAAATAAAAGGTAGGCTTATCTTTTTCATAACATAGCTCTCCGCATGATTAATTAAATGTGTGATTCGTTGGTTGAATTATTTGATGGAGTGGATAGTAAGTTTGTGTATGCGAGGAGGCGACGGTTTAGAGAAATTCATATATGAATTGAAACGATATGCAAAATTGAATTTCTTTAATTCCTCCTTGATTTAGTCCAGATATGGATAATGGACAGTACGTAAACAGTTATGAGAGAAGGAATATGGATCAACATTTGATTCTAAATAACCGGCGTTATCGAATCTGCGATTTGGGCGAAGGGGAGTGTACGTTAATGATCACTGCGGTGAGCTATTTAGACTCATTAACGGATTTCTATTTGCCACGCTGCAATAAGCGATTGATTGTGTTGGATATGTCGGAGTCATGGCCTTTGAATACAGATGTTGTTAATCAAATTGAAGCGGTGCAACTTATTGATGACATTTGTTTACTACTGGATATTTATTGGCTAGAAGACGTAGAAATTGTATTAGAATCGCCGATACAAGATATGGTTCCATCTATTATTAAGTCTTTGGAAGGGCGCATAACTAGGGGAATATACCAAGCCAAGTAAGTTAGTGTCGGGCGTTATGTTTGAACTGTGTTGAAGAGGCTAGATTGCTGACTGGTCATGATAAATATATTGTACTAATCATTAAGTAGCGAGCCAGCAACTTATCGTTAATGCGCTGCTGGCTATTATAGTTAGCCTTTAGATAACTACTTCTCAAATGATCTTTGAATTATTGAGCATTGAGCATTCAAAGTTTCACCCGTTGCGCCTTTTCCCTGAAATCCGAGATAAACCTTTTTTCAATAATCTAGCGTGTAAAAGTATTTACCAGATCGATGTTGCATTGCTTTGCATCACATATATTAATAAAGCTGATGGTGCTTACATTTATAAATGTGATGTATGTCTCTATTCATCTTTTGATTACTTTCTAAGCTTAGTTGGTTTTTTATCTGATTAAACAGAAGGTTATATGATAAATAGAATAATAAATCTAAGTGGCATTGCATTACTTTGTTCAGCGAGTGCGCATGCGCAAATGCAAAATGGAAGTTTCGAAAGTTGGGAAGGAAATGTACCATCTGGATGGAGTGTGATTGACTCCGGCATTGCAGTTTCACCCTCTAGCGTTCCTGTAAATAACGGCAGTTTCTCTGCGCAAGTAACAGTGAATACAGGCACTCAAAGTAATACCGATTTTCTGCAAACGATACGTGTTGAACAAGGGAAAACTTATGATTTCTCTGTCGATGTTTACCACACGGAAGGTAACGTGAAAGCTCGCCTTTTTGTTGATGGCTATTTAGGCTACTCGAATAATGGTTTAACGAATCAGTGGCAAGCATTGACTCACTCGTACAGCGCTACTAGCACTAAAGATATCGTTGTGGGCATACGATTTTATGATGATGCAGGTTTTGATGGTTCGGAAGTGGTGTATTTAGATAACTTTCAGCCGACGGAGACTCCACCAACACAAAGCTGCAATGATACAAGTGCCGCACTCACGCTAGTGACGGATAACTATGGTTCTGAAACCAGTTGGTCTCTCAAAAACTCAGTTTCTCAAACTCTTTATTCTGGTTCAGACTATAAAAATAACACCATCAATGAAGTGGAAATGTGTTTAGCGGATGGTCGCTACATCCTAGAAGTCTCAGACTCTTATGGAGATGGAATGTGCTGCAGTGGGGGAAATGGTTCATACAGTTTGTCGGTAAACGGAACCGTTGTGGCGTCTGGTGGTGATTTCCAAGCAAGTCAGAGTACAGAATTTACGATTGGTGGTTCAACTACACCACCAACTGAACCACCAGTGTTAGGTGAGTATTACAAAGACGCTGAAGGCAAAGTGGGCTTTGCGTTAAAAACGGCCTTATATCAAATTATTGATAATCATAGTAGTCAGGGTTACACCGCTATTTGGACGTTGGTGTCTGAGGCTGACCTAGACGCATACTATGACACTGATGGGTCGATTCTCGATATGTATTCGGAGAAACCTTCAGGCTCAGATTCAATCCAATTTACTAAGGTGGCCGATCAATGTGGTCAATACAGAAAAGAAGGTGATTGCTACAACCGTGAGCACTCATTCCCGAAAAGCTGGTTTGGTGGAAAAGTCGAGCCAATGAACTCTGACGGTCACCATCTATTTGCCACTGACGGCTACGTTAACTCGAAACGTAGTAATTGGCCATTTGGTGAGGTGAGTAGCGCGACATACACATCAAGCAATGGTTCTAAGTTAGGCAGTGCAGCGAACTCTCTTGGTTATGTAGGTACGGTGTTTGAGCCAATTGATGAGTTTAAAGGTGATTTCGCAAGAGCATATTTCTACATGGCAACACGCTATGAAAATGAAATCGCTAATTGGGAAGGGAACTCTACAAGCTCTGATGCCGTTCTGGATGGAACCAATACAACCGTTTTTGAACCTTGGCTACTTACTATGCTAAAGCGTTGGCATTCTGAAGATCCAGTAAGCCAAAAAGAAATTGACCGAAATAAGGCGGTATATGATTTTCAAGGGAATCGTAATCCGTTTATTGACCATCCAGAGTTTGTAAGTCAAATCTGGGGGAATTAATCGGAATATAACCACCATGACAATGGCTTCATGATTATTGAATTGAGCCCAATCCTTTGTTTGGGCTTTTTTATTGAGAGGCATTAGAGAGCATGATTTTAAATATTTGAAAAAGCATATTGTCTGAAGACCCGTATACTTGTCAGTGATCTACACCATCAAACTGGACGCTATGTTAAGCGACTTTCCATACCTTTAGTTATCTCTGAATTGTTAATTTAGGGGAAGCTGTAGCTCATTTATGCCCCAAACTGTTTAGGGTAAATAACCCTCATCTGTTGGAAGCAGTATGTTTTCCATACTTAAAGTTATCAATTAAAGTCAAATTGGCTAATTTGACCATCATGTCTGCGAATCGAACTAGGAGAATAAAAGTATTGAGCCAGTTGCACTAAATTGGATCTGACCACGTTATATTCACTTAGTAGAGAGCTTCGATCTCTGCTTGAATAACGTCGATGAGCCACTGTGAGAATGGTGTGTCCTGAAACTTCTGATTCACAAAGCAGCCAATTTTGTTGTGAACTACCCCTTCCCAATGGTTAATGTTGAGAAGAGTTAACTCTTCAAAAAGCCCTTGTCTCGTGATCTCACACACCGCCATGACAGAGTGTATTTTTCTGACGGTATCTAAACAGATATCTAACTTATCGCTCCTCAGTAAAATACGAGGCTCAAAGCCACGTTCTTGATAGTAGGAAACGATTCGGTTGTCCTTTCGCACATAGTCGGGCATACGCACGACAACGAGGGGATATTGCGCGACATCTTCGAGCGACACTTTATCTTTTTTAGCGAGTGGACTGTCTTTGTGACAACACAATCGCACCTCGGGTGCGTTGGTTTCAATTTGCGCGATATTGTGGGACACGTCGATAGGGGTGTAGTTGATGCCAATGTGAATATCACCTGCTAAGATTTGCCTCTCAGTTGTCGTCGACCAACTCTCAAGCGTGATAATGGCTTTTGGCGCTAGCTGATGCAACCTCATGAAAAGGGTTCTAATTAAGGGTCGAGCGAGTGTTCCATTCAGGTGAATTTTTATCTGTCCCCGATAGGTTTCAGGCACAAACTCATCTTTGTGGCTATACAGCTCTTGCAAGTTACGCATGACAGAGGGGAGCTTCGATAACAAGCGGGTGCACTTTTCTGTTGGCACCATACCGTGATGCGTTCGGATGAACAGCTCGTCATCGAATTGCACTCTAAGTCGCTTTAATGCTTTGCTCACAGCAGATTGACTTAAGAACAAACGATCAGCTGCCGTTTGTGTATTGAGCTCTTCGCCGAGTACTTTGAGCACCTTGATAGAATTAAAATCAAGGTTATGCATTTGATTGTCTTTCATCGGCTCGCCTCATTGATTTGTTCAACGGTCAGAGTCGGGTAAACATATTGATCATTTGGGTTGTCACAAAGAGCCATGATCTCATTGATGCTTTCTTGGGTGATTTCGATCAGCCATTGAGAATAGGCACTTTCTCTAACTCGGTTTGCCACCGTATAAGCAATAGGGTAGTGATCTACATCATCAAGATGCGCAACATCAAGCAGAGCCAGGTTTTCTTCCTGCATCAGAGGGCTAACTATCTCGCTGACCGGCATGATTCCATCGGTTGACTGCAAGATCTCTGAACACATATCCATCCTATCCGTTCGCAGCATGACATTGGCGATGTAGCCCCTTCGTCTGAGATAAGTTTCTATGTAGTTTTCATTGTTAGCGATGCCAGGCATGGTCGAGAGCACTAGGTAAGCAGCCGCAATATCTTCTAAAGTGATTGGGTGCTTATTGATAAGTGGATGTCCCTTTCGACAACACAGCTTGAAATGAGGAGAACACAGGACCTCCTGGAAGAGACCATCAGACTGGCTGATCGGGAAAAAGCTGACGCCAATATCGACCTGGTTTTGACGTAGTAGCTCTTGGGTTGATGCGGCCCAATCTTCGACAATCAAGGTCGCGTTGGGTGCGAGTACACTCAGTTTCTCAATTAAAATACTGGACAGTGGGTGATTCAGTACGGGGTTGATGTGAATACGGATGTCACCAGAATAGGCTAATGGGTTAAAGCTCAGCTCATCTTTAAAAAGCTCTTCTAGCTCTCGGAGCACACTGGGTAGTTGCCCCAATATCGCTTCACATTTAGGTGTAGGCTCTAAACGGTTTTGTTTCAGTGTGAAAAGCGGGTCGTCAAACTGCTGGCGAAGTTTTTTCAGCGTTTTGCTGATAGCTGGTTGGCCAATGTCTAGACGCTCTGCGGTTCTCTTGGTGTTTTTCTCTTCTCCGAGGACTTTGAGCGCTTTCAAACTATTGAAGTCCAACCGGAACATTAGGTCATCTTCCATTGATTTCCCCTCAGTGCTGCTTGTGTCCTTAGTATTATGAATTTGAGGAATAGTTAATTCAACTCCAATTCGATTTTTTCTGATTTAGTATTTGTATATATTTCTCCCCGTCAACTGATGTGACGAATGAACGCGAAGGAGGCGCAATAATAAAACTTTTAAAATCAGAGAATTAAACATGAACAAGCTAACTCTATCACCAATCACTTTAGCAACAACACTGGCACTTTCTTTAGGCGCAAATGTTGCAATCGCAAACGACGCAGCACCGATTAATGTCACCGTTGAGAACTTTGTCGAAGTTGAAATGGACGCTCGAATTCAGCGTTTTTTCGACGCAGGTGGCATGAACCAAGGCATTATCTTTTCTGAACCAACGCCAGTTGACGTGCAGCCTGTACCACGAATGAATCGCGACACACTATACGGTGGTATTCCAGTAGATACATCGGAGGG
The DNA here is from genome assembly GCF_003050065.1 of Vibrio sp. 10N.286.51.C3. Taxonomy (NCBI): domain Bacteria; kingdom Pseudomonadati; phylum Pseudomonadota; class Gammaproteobacteria; order Vibrionales; family Vibrionaceae; genus Vibrio; species Vibrio sp. 10N.286.51.C3. The sequence continues at coordinate 109,714 of NZ_PIGC01000013.1, forward strand.
CTTCACGATTTCAATTCCGGAGCACCCTGAAAATCGTTACGTATCGGTTTACCTGCTGGATAACGAACACAAGACCATCGATATCCTGAAAGGCTCAAACACCGTTCATGAGTTTGAAGGACAAGCAGACACGCGCTACATCGTTGCGATTCCACGTATTCAGCTGTTCGACTCAAACGATGAGCAAGACATCCAAATTGCACGTGACATTCTAAACGGAGTAGAAGTGACTTCGGGCAGTGAAGAGCCGAAGCCTCTAGCAAACTGGGATTGGCCGGGAATGATAGAGCTGCGTGCTGAATACGAAAAAGAGATGAGAGATACCATCACTCAATACCCAAATGACTGGCAAGGTAAGCGTGGAGAAGTCGACCGATACGAAGGCCATAACATAGCGGTAGCGACTTCATGGGGACTATTCCCGAGTTCAGAAACTGTTTATATCGCACAAGCGCCACACTTAAGTACGCAGGAATGCTACACCGCGACTTATGAAGTGCCTGAGAACGATGCTTTTTGGTCTATCACTGTCTATGACAACCAAGGTTACATGTTCTCTGACCATAACAACATCAACGGTGAAGTCGCAGCGATGAATGAAGACGGCACGTTCACGATGCATTACGGCAATACAGAAGTGTGTGGTGATATTGAAAACCGTTTGGATACAACAGAAGGCTGGAACTTGTTATTACGAGTGTATGAGCCTGCACAAAACATCATTGCTGGTGACTACACAATGCCAGAGATTTCTCTGAAGCAACTTTAATGTTCATTACTGCACAAGGATGTGCCTTCTAGATTTAAATACGAATTTCTATAGGCATGACAATGATTAACAATAAATCACTCTCTTCAATCGCCCTATCAGTGGCAGTGGCTCTATCAGGTTCAGCATTGGCTGACACTCAAGACGTGCAGGACATGTCTGACCCGCTATCGGTTTATACCCAAGCAGGCTTAGGGTACACAGATAAAGGTCTAAACCTAAAAATCGGTCAGGCATACGACACCGGTGATGCAAACACCATGGCGATGAACGTCCTTGAAGTAAAAGGCTTCGCTGGCGATGCAATCGGCTGGAATGGTCGCGGCGCGGACGACAGCATCGACTCTTTAAGATACCGAAACTTCAGTGTGGATTTGACCAATGGTCGCGGCGCTCAGGTGGATGTCAATGTCGCATTTGATAGCGACCTGGGTACTCAAGGCACAGCTTCTTATAGCCTAATTCAAGCTCTGCCCAAAATGGGCCCATTAAACCTTTACCCTCTTGCTGGAGCAGGCTTAGCATTTGGTGAGAGCTTTGACCAAAACAACAAAGGCGCACTGGAAGCTCAAGACCGTTGGGACTTACATGGCTCATTCTATGTAGTGGGAATGTACGGAAAGCTAGAGTTAACCGACAACATTTGGGTCAACTACAACCCAATGTACATGGGCACAATCTCAGGCTCAGATCCGTTCCAAAATGGCAGTATGGAAGGCAGCGATAGCGTGTTTACCCATGAAGCGGCCGTCAGTTACCAGATCAATGACCGAACCAATGTTCGATATTTTGCGAATTGGACTGAAAACACCAATTACGCCAACGGTGACCACCGTATCGAAGTGAACTATCAATTCTAACTCATTCAAATTAACTCGTCGCATGTGACCAATATAAGCGACACCAGCACACGGATGTGTCTTTGATGATTACATATTTAAAGGCATACAAATGAAAAACGTAAAAACTCTTCTTTCTCTAGCGATTGCTTCAGCACTAACACTTTCAGCACCCGTTATGGCAGACGATGTCCATGATGCAGACCCTCGTAATACCGCTTGGCGTGGTGGTATCGCGACAGATAACAGCGGCGAGATTAAACTGGTTGCAGGTGGTGGATTCAACAACCTTTATGGTGGGGGCGAATACGCAACCCAAACAATCATGATTGGTGAGTATTTCACTCAATCAGAAGACGCACGCTTTCGACTAGCGAACTTTGACCAACGTTTTGGCGGCGTTTACCTTGATACTAACTTTACTGAGGCGATGGACTTATACACCGTAGGTTACATGCTGCCCCTTACCGCGACGAATGGCACCACTCAGTTTTTCCCATCGGTGAACTATTCGTATATCGATATCGACACAAATAAGATTGCGAATGGCCTAAATTCAGTGTCATTTATGAATGGTTACTCTACAGGCTCTGGTCAGTTTGCCGGTTTTACTGGTGATATGGTTAAGCAAGCACTAGGTGGCGATGATGCGCATATGGCGTCCGTGAACCTCTATGGCTTACACCCATGGAACGACACACACTATACCGTATTCCAAGCATTTGGTGGCTCAAGCTATGGTGGTGTTGACCTACAAATGGTGGATTTAGTGCTGTTACAAGGCGTGAGAACAACCGTTGGGGAAGGGGTGTTCAATATTTACCTTGAAGGTAAGTACACTCATATGGAAGTCAATGATGTTCAGGGCTTGGATAAAGACTACATCCGAGGCGATGAAGCGAAGGTTTCAGTGGGTTTTGACTGGCGTTTTTAGAGGCAATGCATGAATAATTGATTAGCAATCACGTACTGTAGTGACATCGTTAGTTTTGCTACCTTTGTGTTTGCTTAGCTCATGGTTGCGATGCCTGAGGTACTCTGAAAAGTCAGAGTGTATTTTGATTTGCAACTCGGTTTGTAGTGGCTGAGTGAATTGGTCACTACAATAGATTTTTTCTATACTTCAAGTAATCCATTGAATGCTAATTTAGCAGTGTCACTGACTCACTTTTGTCCAATTCCGTGCTAGCAGGTACCAGGATATTCCGTGATTGTTAGGTTCGATGAAGGCACAAAGCCTTCAAATCAACCTAAGTATGTTTTGAAAATGTGATTAAAAAGCTGAGTCAGTAATCTGCTCAGCCTTTAATTTATCGTTGTTCTAAACAGCCTTTGTTGATTGGCTGATTAAAGGTAACGGCTTCTTAAATGGTCTTTGAAGAATTGAGCATTCAAGGTTTCACCCGTTGCGCCTTTCACCAAATCGTCGGTACTCAGCAGGCTCCCTTTGCTCCAAATGTTGGACTCTAACCAAGTGAAGATAGGTGATAGATCACCGCTTTCAATTACTGAGTTCACATCAACCGTTTTCTTCATTGAAGCCATGAACTGAGCCGCGTACATCGCACCTAATGTGTAAGATGGGAAGTAGCCGAATGCGCCGTCTGTCCAGTGGATGTCTTGCATACAGCCGTTAGTGAAGTTGCCTTGAGTGCTTAAACCAAGGTAAGACTGCATCTTAGTGTTCCAAAGTTCAGGAACATCAGTGTGTTTGATTTTGCCGTTAATCAGGTCACGCTCAATCTCGTAACGTAAGATAACGTGCGCTGGGTAGGTCAGCTCATCGGCATCAACACGGATGAAGTCTTTCTTTACGCGTGTGTAGATCTTCTGGAAGTTCTCTTTCTCAAACTCTGAGCCTGAGAATTGCTGACCAGCCAAGTTTGCTAAGTGCCCGATGAACGGGTCGCTGCGGCCAACTTGCATCTCGAAGAACAAAGATTGAGATTCGTGGATACCCATAGAGCGTGCTTCGCCCGCCGGTTGGCCTGCTAGGTGTTTTGGTAAGCCTTGTTCGTAACGTGCGTGCCCTGTTTCATGCACAATGCCCATTAAGCTTTGAACGAATTCCGCTTCGTCGTAGCGCGTTGTGATACGCACGTCTGAAGGCACGCCGCCACAGAATGGGTGAACACTTTCATCCAATCGGCCGTGTTCAAAATCGAACTGAAGCAGCTTCATGACTTCTAAACCCAGTGCTTTCTGTTTCTCAGTCGAGTAGATACCAGATGGCGCGTTAAATTGCTCGCTCGATTGCTTTTCGATCACTTCGTCAATCAGGGTTGGAAGCCATGTTTTAACGTCTGCAAATAAGATATCCAGTGAAGCAGAGCTGGTGCCCGGTTCATAGATATCAAGCATCGCATCATAAGGAGTTAAGTTAGCGGCATCTGCGCGGATTTGTGCTTCTTCACGTGATAACTCAACCACTTCACGCCAGTTCTTTTCAAAACCAACCCAGTCGTTGTTACCGCGTTGGCTACGCCACGCATGTTCACATTTTGAACCCGCTAGAGATTTCGCTTCAACCAGTTTTTCTGGAAGTAGGTTTGCTTGTTGCCACTGGCGTTTAATTTCACGAAGTGACGATTGTTGCTCGGTGTTCAGCGCTTCGTTTTCAGCGTCTGCAATCCAATCGCCAAGTTGTGGCTGAGTCATTAGGCCGTGAATATGAACAGAAAGCTCGGCCATCGCTTCACTACGTGCTTGGTTACCGCCAGCTGGCATCATGGAAGCTTGGTCCCAACCACAAATAGAAGCTAGGTGTTGAAAGCGGGAACATTTTTGAGAGTGTTCGACTAGTTTTTTGAATGCGCTCATTTGACTACTCTTAATTTGGTTTCTTTAAATGATCCTTAGGGCCGCGTCAGCGTTAAGTTTCATCTCTCATGTACTTTGATTATGGCTCTGCTTTTTAATGGCGCTGACCTCCGTAGTCGAAGATATAGCGAGAAAAGCGTGAGGCGGTACGATGCCTTGAATTTACTATTTCTTAACAAATTAAACTGTACCATTGTGCACAAAATCAGTGACTTGTATAGCTGGTGGCAATTGTTGCTTGCGAATTTTTCAGATACACGGTATTGATGATAGATCGCTGAACAAGAATGACAATAATATGGATATTTTGAACTTTGAGGCATTTCTGATTGCCATCACGATTTTAACGTTAACACCAGGCTTGGATACGGCTTTGGTAATTCGTAATACCAGTCGCTCTGGCTTATCTGATGGTGTGATGACCAGCTTTGGTATCTGTAGTGGTCTTTATGTGCACGCCTTTTTCTCTGCAGTGGGTATCTCTGCGATTCTTGCTCAATCAGCTGAACTCTTTCAAGCCGTTAAAATGGTGGGTGCGGTTTACCTGATTTGGCTTGGTTTAAGCAGTTTACGCGCCTTAATGAAAAATGGTGGCGGGCTGAAGGTTGGCGAGCAAACTCATCAAGCCTACAGCGCAAAACGTTCTTTGCGTGAAGGTTTCTTATCTAATGTGCTTAACCCGAAAACAGCGGTTTTCTATTTGGCTTTTTTGCCTCAGTTCGTAAACCCTGAAGGTTCGCCGTTATTACAATCTATGTTGATGGCTTCGGTACACTTCATGATTGCTATGCTGTGGCAATGTGGCTTGGCTGGTGCACTTAACTCGGCTAAAAATTTGCTAAAGAATGCGAGCTTTATGAAGTGGATGGAAGGTGTGACTGGCATAGTGCTGGTGGGGCTGGGCATTAAGCTTCTCATGGAAAAGCCGGTTTAGGTATTTCTGGTTCGTGATGAACGTATTAAAGCCCACGCTAGGTTATTGTGACCAAATTAGCGTGGGCTTTATCGTATTACGGGGTAAGCGTTCTGTTATCGTGTATCTACACTATATTAGTCAGCTAGACGAACGTTGAACTCAGCCCCTTCAAAGCCTAGGTCGCTCAGTTCTTGAGCATCAAAGTTGGTCGTTACATCAATATTACCAAGCTGTTCAGTTATTTGGTTTTCGCCGTCAATACTGCTTTCAGAACGCAGACCACCTGCATTCAGCGGTTTAGCTTGGCCAATTTCGATTGTACCAGCGTATTGAGATTCTGCGTAAAAATCACCCGATACGTAAGAGTGGAAGGGACGTAAGCTTCCGCCTGTTGCGTATTGCATGTTAGATAAGCCTGCTTCTTTAATTGCCCAGCCCCAGTCCCACCATTTTGATTCGCCAGGAATGTAGCGGTGGTCCCACTGGTAACGAATGTCAGCAGAGTGATCGCTCGTACGACCCATAGTGAACGTATGTCCGATAGTAGGGCGGTTGTCCGGGTGCGTATGCCATGCGTTGCCACTCCAGCGAAGGAAACCATAGAATTCAACGTCGTAAGCAATATCGGCGTTAAATTGGTATGGGTACGAGATAGTTGAACGGTACAGCTCGACTTTAATAGGGATCTCAGAGTGAGCAGGAACCATCGGACGAGCTTGAAGCGTTACCGTCTCACTTGAAGAGCCGCCATTCGTTTTTGCGAAGCTTTGATTAGCTTCAAATTTGATGGTGAGCTTGGTATCACCAACTAAAGGCCATTTGAACGTATTCTCAGTAGAAACGCTTTCAGAAAAACCGTAGCTGTTTGTTTTTGACCAGTTTGTAGACTCATCTACTTTTAAGTCAACGACAACTTGCTGTGCAATATCACTATAGTTTCTAGCGGTTGCGTGAACTGTTTTTATGAGTTCGCGATCTGACTCTGTCACCTCACCGTGCGAGAAGTTGTCATCGTTAACAGTGTAGGTAAAATTATCAACGATGATTTGTGTTTTATTACCACAGTGATACCCACTACAAGAGCCGTTGTTGTTTCCTTGAATTACCCAACGATCGCCGGAACGATCTATGACCATATCTTCGCCGACATAAGGGCTGTTATTGCCGCCAACCCAAGCGTACCCGAGGAAATGAGCCAAGTAACTTAGAGGACGTATAAAGTCTTGGCGATCAGTGACTAGGCCATACTCAACATCAATTTCATCGCCTTCTGGCACCGATTTAGCTGGGTAGTTTGGAATTTCTGATTGGTAGTCATTCGGGTAGCAGAAGGTTTTATCGTTTGGCGTATCTTGTTTGATTAGTCCGTAATAACCCGGCCCCATAATTACCCAGTTGTCTTTAAGGCCAACAATATCCCAAGTGCCCATGCGCGGTAGTAGTGAGTTTTTATGCTCTTCTGCTTCAAAGCGGTCTAAAGGGCGATAACCTGCACGACAGACATCATCGCCTAAATTGTCACGCACGATTTGATCTGGGTATATTTTCGCGTTTACTCCGGTCGATAGTACAGACAACACTGCCGCTGCCAAGATACTTTTATTTTTACTGATCACTAATAATCCCCTCATTTTCTTTTTTATATTGGTAATGCTGTTTTGCCTTGCTTACACAGGACCATTTCACTTTTTCATACTGATAAAAATAACGATACTGAAAATGATTGAATAAATTTGTTCTTATAAATCAATATGTTGTAATGATTCCATTAATATTTGATGAAATTTTGATGCAACGAAGAGAGATTTTCTCGGCGCACTTCATAATGAATTTAGAAAAATGAAACTTTTTTAGGATTCGATGTACGTTAATGTGGTTTTAACGTTAAAGATGTTTCCGTGATTTACCATGGATTACCAAATAATAAGCGTCGTTGTAAATGACGGGTCGGCATGAGGGATGAGAATGAACGATGGGCGTTATTGAATCGATAATTATTCTCAAACATATCATTTGGAAATAATACTAAGTCGTTTCTATGGGTATTCAATTGGGACTAATAATGAGATCTTACTTCAATTATTTTGTGAGATCGTATTATGAAGTGACGATGTATGTCTAATCGATAAAGCTTAATATAGAGACTTTTTCAATTATGAGACGTGTTAGTTTTAAGGATGGAAAGTTAGATAAATAAGGGATAGAAGAAGAGGGGAGGATTTCGAACTGAGTCGAAATCCATTTTAATAAAATATGGTTTTGAAGAGCATTTATTACGAATTAACAGTGGAAGTCAGCGTTTAGCTAAAAGCTGGGTACGCCCTGTATTGCAACTCCGAATAATGGCAAATGCTTCATTGGCGCTCAAAATATCAATATTCAATGTCAGTGGGTCATTGTTCAACAAAAGGTAAGGCGATAACAAGTTATCATTCATTGCCTCATTTATCTTCTGTACAGACAGTAAGTCTATCGTGCCTGCAATCGCAAAACTGAATGAATTAGAGTATCCCACATTTCCTTGGAAGCGAAGAACGATAGGGTTGGGTATTTTATCGTCTTGTATGGAGACGATATGCAGAACTTTGTTATCCCTAATTTTAGTGAATCCATCGCTGCGCAACACGTTATCTTCAGCGAGTAGATCGATCATACTGTGTTGGTAACTGTGATCTTCAAGTTTGTGAGAATCAGGAATACTCCACACCCCTGCCAATAGGATTAGTGCGGAGAAGACAGCAACAAATGGCATCAAAATGACCCCCTTCCTAGGAATAGCTCAATCTCTTTACTGGCTTTGTCCAGTTGCGATGGTTCGTAAAAAATGTTCACTGATTTGCGAGTTACCTTATTGAGCATGGAGAGTTCTGAATAGCCTGGCTCATCGCTGATGTAGGCTACGCAATCGCATTGGTATTTGTAGAGAATAGCCTCGAGTTCTGGGCTCAAGGACATCTCTGTTTCTTGAAAAACTTGTACCTGCCCAACCCATTGTTCATTAAGTCGGTTAAAGGGGGCGATATCACCAAGGCTTTTATCGTGAACCTTAGCAAAAGCCAACAGTGCCGAGGACAACAGCAAACAGCCCGTTATGAAGTAACACAGTCTGTTTTTGTATAAGCTGACCTGAGAATAGGCAAGTGAAGTCGATTTGGATTCAGGTGTATCGTTGCTCGCAATAGAGGCTGCAATACTACTATGACCGAGTGGAACTTTGTCACTCACAGGAGTGAGAGGAACAGTGGTTTCGCTTTGTGGTTGCGAGTCAATAAAGACGCATTCATCAATTAGGCGGTAACCGACCTTTGGCACCGTGACGATGGGTGTTTCTCTGATACCAAGCTTAACGAACCCTTGGCGAAGTAAGCTGATACACTTCGCAAGTGACGTATCCCCAATGAACTCGCTTCCCCATGCGAAGCTAATAATATCTTGTTTGTTCACAATTTCAGGTGAGTTTTTGAGTAATAACTCTAAAACGCGAGTCTCACGATATCCTATCTTAATAGAACGTTCGTCGTTATAAATACGGTTTTTAATCGGGTCGAATCTGATCATATAGCCAACGTTTTATTTTTATTATAATTCTCTCAACAATTTAGATAACTATAAACTGACTATTATATGAATTAAAGTCACATGTTTTATTCTGGTGTGTTTTTGAGTGGTCATAACAAAAGCGTTCTTTATTTGTTTATGAAAGAAACTCTGCCATTTAGTCACAATCTGTTAAATATAAGTAACATCTAATTAAGTGTTGATTTTATTAGTGAGCTTTTAATTAGAGAGTTTTGGTTCAATCTTTACCAATAAATTAATTAGAACACTGGTCTAATTAAAATCTTATTTTATTTGTGGATATACTATAGTAATAATTCAATCAGTTTAAGTATCGAAGGGATATAAAAAAGCCCGTACTTGAATGCGGGCTTTGGTTCAATCAATTATGATTATGCTTTAACAGCTTCACAATCTTTTGAAGACGTTAAAGGTTTGAAGAATAGCTTAGTTTCTTCGATAACAACATGGCGTAGCAAGATAAGGCCGATTAGGTTTGGAATTGCCATCAGGCCGTTGACGATATCTGCCAATATCCAGATCATGTCGAGCTTCAAGAATGCACCAGAAGCCACCAACGCAATGAAGATGATCTTGTAAGGTAGGACTGCTTTAGTACCCAGCAAGAAAACAACACAGCGCTCGCCGTAGTAGTTCCAGCCTAAAATCGTAGTAAACGCAAAGAAGATTAGGCCAACTGAAACCAGCATAGGGCCAAGCGTGTCTGCATTCAGACCAACAGCAAATGCATGAGTGGTCATCGCAGCACCAGAAAGGTCAGTCTGCCAAGCGCCTGTTAAGATAAGTGCCAAACCTGTCATCGTACAAATGATGATGGTGTCGAAGAAGGTACCTGTCATAGAGACCAGTCCTTGTTTCACACATGAGTCTGTTTTAGCCGCTGCTGCAGCCATTGGTGCACTACCTAGGCCAGATTCGTTCGAGAACACACCTCGAGCGATACCGGATTGGATAGCAAGCATGATGCTCGCGCCAAAGAAACCACCGGTTGCTGCTGTGTTGGTAAACGCAGAAGTAACAACAAGGGTAATGGCATTCAGTAGTTGGTCTGCATTTGAAATCAGAACGCTTAAACACGCGACGACGTACATCACCGCCATAGTAGGAACAACTTTCCCTGCTACTTTAGCGATAGATTGGATACCACCAAGGGTTACCACCGCCACCAATATCGTAAGCACGACAGCAGACATCTCACGAGAAGCGCCAAATGAGATTTCAGTTGCATCTAAGATAGCGTTAACTTGTGGGAAGGTACCAATACCGAAGCAGGCAACACCCAAAGCGAACACAGCGAACATCACCGCCAATATTCTTGAGCCAACACCGTATTGAAGATAGTACATTGGGCCGCCAACCATTTCGCCATTGCTATCGGTTCTGCGGTATTTAACAGCAAGTAGACATTCCGCGTATTTGGTTGCCATGCCAAATACAGCGGCAAGCCACATCCAGAATAGGGCTCCAGGGCCACCAATCTTGATTGCGGTCGCTACACCTACGATGTTACCTGTACCAATGGTTGCTGAAAGTGCAGTACACAAAGCGGCGAAACTCGATACGTCACCTGTACCGGATTTGTCTTTGCTGAACACCATTTTCAGTGCGGTTGGGAGGTGTCTAAACTGGAGTAAGCCTAAGCGAAAAGTAAAGTAGATACCTGTACCCACTAGCAGAATAAGCAGTGGTGGTCCCCAAACGAATTGGTTGATGGTTTGTAGTGTAGCTTGTAGGTGGTTCATAGATTCCCCTTAATAAATTAAAAAATTTAAGGAGAAGAGGGAAGGCAGTGCAGATCACAGGGATCGGTAGCACTACTTAATACATACGGATTTCTAGATAGAATTCTTTTGTTAATTAAGGCTTGTTGCTTTCCACTCCTCTGTCCTTTTGCCTGAGAGTTTCACTTAGCGAATCACTTATAGATAAGTGACGGGCACTAAGCTTGCTCCTTCGGCGACCGATCTAACGGTTCTCTCCAGAGGTTCCTCCAACGACAGTCCTCACTTTTCTGGATTTCTCCAGCATAAAGCACCTGAAAGATTTACTTCTTCGGCGGGTCAATCTAACTAAATGTTAAAGTTTAGTTAAAAACCACTCTCCTGCAGTCTTCATCGGAACAATTACCTAAATAATTAGGTAATCTGTAGGCGTATCCTAGATCATATAAAATGTGATGTCAGCTACAAAATATCTGTTTGCACAAATGTTGTTCAACTAAATGATCAAACAACGAGTCTCTGACGTAACTTGCTTATTTAAATGGTATAAAATAGAGAAACAAGGAGGAGTTATGACACGACTAATAGCGATTGTTTTTTTATTGGCTTTGGCATTTGTACTATTTCGTTACCGGACAAACGAAAAACTGCAAAAAGGGGTAGTGATAGTTATCGTTAGCAGCTTCCTTTTGTATACTGCCAGCTTGATGATTTCGGAGTTAACTCGTTAAGCCTCTCTGTGAGCAGTTGGGATGAACGTGTTGGCAAAAGCTTAAGTGCTTCTGACTTGAGCGATAGGTTTAACTGAACCTACACTATCAGTATTGGTATTAGTGCCAGTGACCGCGTAACGTTAAACATATTTTTGGGAGTACCCGCTAGTGAACCAGCAATCTGGACAAAGCGAACAAGATGAAGTGGTTGTTATTGAAGAGCGCGATAAACGCAGTCAGCTCTATATCGGCATTGCTGCGGTTATAGGTCTAGCTCTGGGTGGCTTAATCGGTTCTACAGTCACTGCTTCTAAGTGGGAGTCCACTTATCAGGTACTCGAAACTCGTTATCAAGAACTGCGTGATAGCAAAACAGAATTGATGACGTCGGTTGAAGCTAAGGTGGCAAAAGTTGATACCGAGATCGACGCCAAAGTCGAAGTCGCGCTAGCAAAACAAGCGGAAGAGCATCAAAAAGAGCTCCAAGAGTTAGCGAAACAGTCTGCGGTTTTAGAGAAGGCGAACTACTCGTTAGAACAGCAAATAAACGAACAAAAGCAAACGCTAGACAAAACAGAGCAAGATAATCAAAAGCTAAACCGTCAGGCGGATATGCAGTCGACCTTGTTTGAACGTTCTCGTGAACTGTTCCGTAAAGAATTACAAATATCTCAAGAGCTTGAAAAACTTGAGAAAGAAAGAGGCGAGCTTGAACAGAACCTTGGTTCACTTAAGAAAGCGTGTGATGTTTTCTTAGATGGTACATCATGGGATGCGAAATCTGACGCGTGTGAGAAGCAAGACAACGCAAACTCTCGCCTAAGCGATATCAGACAAATGATTGAAGTCCACACCATGGATCTCAAGCAAATCAAAACGCTAACCGAAGAGATGGGTCTATAGACTCAAACCTTTAACTCATTCGTCTTTAGCTATAGCTATTCAAACGCCCACATCATGCAAATGGTGTGGGCGTTTTTCGTTCCAAATTGCTTATTTATGCTGTTAATCTGTTCCGTAGCTTAGTGCATAACCGTTTTCACTCTATTACCAAACTATCCGTGATTAGAGCCGTAAAATGGTTTTAATATGTGATTAATTGAATATCTGGTGACTTTGCACGCATATTTATAAGGTTGAGAAACAGCATAATAGCGGTGTTCTAGGATGAACACGTGGTCTGTTGTAGTTCTGTGATTAGACCATCTCAATGGACAGGGATTAAACCATGAATGAATATCTGTGTGAGAACTGCACCGTAGCCTACTGTTTTGATGATTGTAACTCGCCATTAGCGCAACGAGATATGATTGAAGTAGAAGAGGCGGTAGATCGTAAAAAAGTAAGCCAAGCTCCTGAACGGCTTGAGCAAGAAAATTCAGATACAAAAATCCCTACGAGCTAAACAATAAGCCAGTAGGGATTTCAGATTAATTGCAGTACTGTTCTCGCTTTCTCAAGCAAAGGGTATTACAAAAATTTTTAGAACAGTGTTATTTGACGATAAGCACTGAAGAGAAGTTATTTCTCATAAGTTTTGATTTCGCCAGATTTCACGCGAGCAACAAATGATTGCAGTTCTTTCTTCACAATTGGCATCAAGAAGTACAGACCAAGAATGTTGAAGATAGACATCGCAAAGATAGCCGCATCAGAGAAGTCGATTACCGCACCAAATTGAATCGTGGCACCAATAACAACAAACACACAGAACATCACTTTGAAAATCAGCTCCGTTGTTTTGCCTTCACCAAATAGGTAAGTCCAAGCTTTAAGACCGTAGTACGACCAAGAGATCATGGTAGAAAACGCAAACATGATTACCGCGAGAGCGAGTGTGTATTTGAATACTTCTGCCGTTTCAGTAAACGATGCAGCAGTCAGCGTTACACCCGTTAAACCAGAACCATCGAATGGACCTACGTTTAAGCCAGCGATAGTGATAACCAATGCGGTCATTGTACAAATGATTACTGTATCAACGAACGGTTCTAATAGTGATACTAGACCTTCGGTGATTGGCTCTTTTGTTTTAACCGCTGAGTGAGCGATAGCTGCTGAACCTACACCTGCTTCGTTCGAGAACGTTGCACGCTTCAAGCCTTGAATTAACGCTCCAATGAATCCACCAACAACACCTTCACCAGTAAATGCACCTGTAAAGATTGCGCTGAACGCAGGACCAACTTGATCAAGGTTAGAACCGATAACAATCAGAGCCATACCGATATACAGAGCAGCCATCCAAGGAACAACTTTTTCCGTTACCGATGCGATAGAAGGCATACCACCAACAATCACAGAGAAAACTAAAGAGGCAAGTACAAGGCCAGTGATTACACCGTATTCACTTGGTACGTCAAATGCGTAAGTTAACATGGCGTGTGCTTGGTTAGCTTGGAACATGTTACCACCGCCCAATGCGCCCAAAATACACATTAATGCGAAACCAATAGCGAGCACTTTACCTAGTCCGCCTAAACCTCTTTCACCAAGACCTTGGCTTAGGTAGTACATTGGACCACCCGAAACAACACCTGAAGGTAGGACAGTTCGGTATTTCACACCTAAGGTACACTCACAGAACTTAGAAGCCATACCAAGAAGGCCACACAAGATCATCCAGAATGTCGCGCCAGGACCACCAATCGCGAGTGCAGCACCCACACCAGCAATATTACCAAGCCCAACAGTACCAGAAAGCGCCGTTGTTAACGCTTGAAAGTGAGAAACTTCTCCTTCGTGTTTAGAGTTAGGATCGGTGTACTTGCCTTTGATAATATCTATTGCCATCCCTACACGTTTAAATTGAACAAAGCCAAAGTAAACAGTAAAGATGATCGCAGCGAGCAATAGCCAGCCTACAATAATCGGGAAGCTTGCTTCACCTACCGGTACGCTTTTAAATATTAGTCCAACGAACCAACCTGTGTATTCGTTGAAAAATCCATCAACACTTTGACTTAAGTTGCTGATAGCTTGGTTAAATGATCCTTCTTCTGCAAATGCACTGGAACTAAACAATAATATAAACCCAAAAAATAATTCACGTATGTTTTTCATGGTTTTCCCTGCTTTTTATTAAATTATGTTTGTTGCTGTTGTGTTTGTTAAGTATTTCAATAGCTTATATATTTCTTTGGTAGCGACAAAAGCTCTGTTACTAAGTCAAAATGCGAAATAAATATAACTACTAATCACGTTTTATATGGAGATCCTTTCGGTACGTCCATCAATCAGACTATGATATTCGGCCTATCAAGTCTTACTGATAACCCTATACATAAAAATAATGCCATCAAAGAAATTTTTACAATAAATTTACAATTATTCGGGTTTTGTCATCATTTTGGAATAAGTCGATGATTTTCGCGCTAGGAAAAGTATATGCAGTGATAGCAATAGCGGCAGGCGAATTCTGTCAGGTGAGCGGTTTATTCTTGTATAAAACGATTCTATGGATCTTGAGATGTGATTTTCAAATAAAGCGTTCGCAACCTGTTAGCAGTGAGTGAAGCGAGCTTGAAAACTTGATATGTTTTTGGCGGCTGATAACCGTTCGACGGTTAATGTGCACCAAGCTTGGAGGCATTAAAAAGCTCTTTAGCAGAGCTTTTTAATGGTTTTCGATGAGCCAAACAGCTTAATGGCTGTTGCTATTATTGGTACTAGCGCTGCTAATAACGACACTTTTACTCGATTTGTGGTAGAGCTTAAGTGCCAGCAACGAACCCCATAGAACAACTTGTCCCCATAACAGCGTCCATTGAGGTGCTACTTCTTGCCAGGAAGCGCCCATCTGATTCAGCGCCAAGAAGCCTTGAATCGCAGGGGTACTTGGAAATAGATCCGATAGCAGTACTAACCACTGTGGCATCATTTCAACAGGCCAGATAAAACCTGAAGAAAAGATCAGTGGCATTGAACTGATTAACACCACAACCGTGACTAACTCTCTTCGTGGTACTAACTCACCAATAAAAATCCCGATCAAACAGCTGGCCAGTAAGAAGGGCAGTAATAAGGTTAAGATCTGTGTTGTTGAGGCGAGTAGGTTTATCCCATACATCGAAAAGCTTGCGCCGAAATAGTACATCGACAACAGGTAATAAATGCCGACTAAGGTACAACAACGAGCAAGAATCAGTTTCGCCGGAGAGGTTTTACTCCAGTAGCCAAACGTTGATTGAGCGTTTTGGGTTGCACCAACTAAACCAGAAGCCATGGCTAGGGTTTGTTGCAGGATCAACACAAAGACGGCTAGGACTACGTAATCGATGTATCCCATGCGACTGTTAAACGTTGGTTTTAGGTTCAAGCTGAATGCACTATAGCCTTTGGCTGCAGACTCTAAAGGCACCCCTTCGACTAACAAATGTCTGACCTTAACTTGCGCAGCTAACGTGCCACCTGCCTTGGCAAGCCCTTCAACAATGGTTCCGTAGACTAAAAAGTAAGAAGCATCGCCAGCGTAAGAAAGCGTCGGGCTCTTGCCAAGCAACAAATCTTTATAGAAGTCTTCTGGAATGACAAGGAATCCGCCAATCTCTTGGTTAAGCACGGCTTGTTTAGCATCGGCGATAGTGGAGTCTCGACGAACCAACTCGATTTGAGAGGTGGCATCCACCATTCGTTCTAATTGGTAGCTGCTTTGACTCTTATCCAAGTTCACAACCGAGGCTTTCAGTTGTTGAGGCACTTGATTAGCGTAAGGCAATGGGTACAAGAATGAATAGAAGACCACACCACCAAATACGGTCAGTAATACTACTGGGTTACGCAGAACCGCCAGGAGTTCTTGCTTCAGCAATTGAGTAAAGCTCATTGATTTACTCCTTTATGCTCTGCTTGTGTTGACTGTGCTGCTTGCGCTAAGTGCTTTTTAATCAATAAGATCACCACAAAAGCAGGAATAACATACCAAAACATAGAGGTGAGGTGCATCAGCGACTGTGCGGCGCTCGAACCATAGCTGGATTGAGCCGTTTGCACTTCAATGTAATGACTCACAGGCAATAAGCTTCTCCAGATTTGCGCTGCAGTGTTCATGTCGGTTACTGGAAAGGTAATACCCATGAATGCAAAACTTGGTGCCGTAAATGCGCCAGCGAAACTCATCGCCCTTGCAGGATCAAGTGTTAAGAAGAAAAACAAACAACCCATGATGATACAACTAATCACAGTAAGCAGTTGGGCGATGGTCAATGCCCCAAAGTTGCCGTTAAATGGCCAGTCTAAGAGCACATAGAACCAAAAGCTAAACGCGATACCAAACATCAAAAACAAGACAAGGTAGGGCGTTAATGTTGATGCGAGTGACTTCACAGGGGCGTTGGATAACCAAGCGTGAAGGCCACGAGCTCTAACGTTCGCCGTCAAAACCAATATTGTGCCCACCACAATCATGATCTGCCACAGTGCAGGGATAACCGCAGACACCAAGAATTGAGCATAACTGGTGTTTTTGTTGAACAGTGGCGTGATCTGGCTTTGCACTGTTACTGCTTGGCCTAATGCTGATTGCACCGTGGTATCGCCGTGTGACAGCTGTTTCACGACTTCAAGTTGCGCGTTAAAAGTCCCTTGAGCCTGCAGCAACGCAGAGTTCACTAGCTTACCGATTAAGATAAATTGGCTGTTATAGAACACAGACACTTGCGGATTCAAGCCGAGCAGAAGGTCTCGGTCGAAGTGTCTTGGTATCACAACATAGCCATAGATATCGCGTTCAATCATCGCTTTTGCCGCATCACTCGGAGAGTTGTATTTCTGAGAGACTTGCAGCGTTGGTGACGCATCAACAAGGCGTGTGAATTGTTGCGAGATTTGACTGTGCTCAAGGTCGACAACTGCAACGGGTAAGTCACGAGCGATTCCTTGTGAAAAAATCAGCCAGATACTGGCAGCAAGCAACAAAGGGATCCAAGTTAGGCAAGACAACAACCATTTGTCTTTGCGGACAATCGCCCACTGCCTAAGCAAGGTATTCTTCGTTCTATGATGCTCAGTTGATTGTGAGCTTATCGATCGAGAGTTAGCAGACATACGTTACCTAAAGTTCAACCACTAGGCTCATGCCCATACGCAGTGTTTCGCTCGTGTCGACAGGGTGCGCTTCTACTTCAAAAGTACGTAAGTCGAAACCTTGTGCAGCGTCTGTTGAACGCCAAGTTGCGAAATCACCCATTACAGCGATGTGTGTGACTTGGAAAGTTAATGATTTATCCAGAGCCGGTAGGTATGCCTCAAACTGACTGCCTTTCTCGAAATGCTTAAGCATATCTTCACGCACATTGAGCACGGCCCAAGCATCCTTGGTGTCGATGACAGTCACAACAGGGAATCCTTGTGGTGCGAGTTCACCGCTGCTCAATAGAACTTGAGACACTTCGCCATTAAACCAGCTGTGGATCTGTGTGTCTTTTGCGTAAGCTTCAACTTCCGCCACTGCGCCCGCCGCCATTAACGCTTTTTGAGCGGCTGCCACTTTGGTTTCGTCACGAGCACCTTCTTGCGCCAATTGATACATTTGGAACGCAGCACTTTCGGTGTACTTCGCTGCTTGCCATTGAGTTTTCGCTTCATCACGCTTCTGCTCGGCAACCACACCATCGTTGTAAAGATTGTTTACACGTTGGTAAGTTTTGTCCATGAGATCGGCAGCTGCTTTAGCTTTTAACCATTGATCTTTAGCCGCTTGAATCTGTTGAGTACGCGCGCCATTCTCGGCTTCTTGAGCTAATGCCCCCGCAGCTTTCTGACCGGCTTTTGCTTGTTCTAGCTTCGCATCAATTTCAGGGCTAAGAAGAGAAAAGATCAATTCGCCTTTTTCAACCGAATCGCCTTTACGCACGAATATTTCATCAATCCTGCCAGGCACTTTCGATGAGATACTGTATTGCTGTGCATCAATTTGACCTTGAAGCTTAACAGGTTGAGGTTGATAAGCTTGGTAAAAACTGTATCCGACCCAGCCAATAACGCCAATACCAACTATAGATAGAAGAAGGGGCTTGATAGGTTTCATGAATTATCCTTTTGACTGGCTAGCGGTGTCTGTTTTTGATTCGAAATCAGACGTAACAGAAGAGGTTAAGTAACTTGAGTAAGCATTCATTTCGCTGGTAAGCGCCAAAAGCTTGTTGAGAGAGATAAGATATTTGAATCGAGCAGCAGATTGCTGTGTCTTAATGCTCGCAAGGTATAGTTCAGCATCAACCACTTCTAACGAGTTAGATAAGCCTTGAGTGAACGCTTTTTTGCGAAGTGATAGGTTCTCTTGAGCTAACGATAAGCTAGAGTTGAGTCCTTGAACCTCTTCAATCGCTTGGTTTGCTTCAAGGTAGGTCTTTTGTACCAACACGGTTAAGTCTTGTTTGGCTTGCGACTTAAGGAATTGAACCTGCGATACGGCACTGTGAGCCGCA
Organism: Vibrio sp. 10N.286.51.C3; assembly: GCF_003050065.1. Classification (NCBI taxonomy): domain Bacteria; kingdom Pseudomonadati; phylum Pseudomonadota; class Gammaproteobacteria; order Vibrionales; family Vibrionaceae; genus Vibrio; species Vibrio sp. 10N.286.51.C3. Next base: position 128,498 of record NZ_PIGC01000013.1, read on the forward strand.
GCGACTTTGTCGGAACGGCCTGAAGTGTCAATCAACGGCACATTTACACCAATACCAACTAACCAATCGGGTTTCATTTCACTGGCTAGAGAGTCATCTTCATACAGGCTGTAGTCACCGTAAAGGTATACCTCTGGGTAGTACTTACCTTTCTCGGCTTTAATTAAGCTGCTTGCTTGTTTCTCTTTTGCATCAAGAATTTTAAGGCCGGGGTAGGTCATGAGAGTTTGGTCAATGAACACGTCCATATGAGGCAGGTTCTTATTGATAAACAGTTGCTCTGAGGGTTCTACACTTTCATTTTGACCAAGGATCTGAGTCAGTGCTAGTTGAGCAATCTTGAGATCGTTCTGAGCTTTCGTGCGCTCTACAATCGCTTTATCTAAAGAAGCATCGGCTTGTAGGCGTTCTACTCGTGCGATTTGTCCTTGCTGTTCAAGCTTGATGGCGAAATCACGGTGTTGAGTTAAGCCTGTTTCGACGGCTTGACGCGTTCTCACCACGTCTTCCGCTAAGATCACAGAGAAGTAATATTTACTCAAGTCTTCGTAGCGAGCTTGCTTCTCCATCAATAACTGGCTCTGCGCTTCTTCGCTTTTGCCTTCTGCAGCATTTTGCGCAGCGGTAATTCGTCCGCCAGTAAAGATAGGCCACACCGCACGAATGGATGAGCTGAAGATATCTTGCTCGGTGATCGTTGAGGTAACGCCACCTAATATAGGTTGAAGAATCCCCCCGATAGCTCCCAAATTTGGTACGCCACTCAAACTGTTTGAAAACTGTTCGCCATTGATAGTCACATCACTATCAAGGTGAGTGTAGTTCGCGCCGAGAGTGACAGAAGGTAGGTTGAGGCTTCCGGTTGCATTTTGAAGGTGTTGATAACGCTCAACGTTGGCTTGTTGAGCCGCAAGAGAGTTGTTGTTCTCTTGGAGTATTTGCCACGCCTCAGAAAAAGTGAGCGGAGCAGCATAGCTTGGCGAGCTGATAGCACCGATAAGAATACTGGCAATCGCAAGGCGTCGGAATGTCGGTTTGGTCATCTGCATTAAATACCAAATTAGAGTATTAGCTCTAATGTTAACAGGGGGATAATCATTTGTCTTGAACAGATTACCTCATATGAACAATTAGCATAGCCGCTCGTTAATATAATGTGAATGCTATTAAGGGTTTAATTGTTGTCGACATAGAAACAAAAAGAGCACGATAACGCGTGCTCTTTAAGTTCAGTATAGAAGTGTTTTACAAAATGAAGCGGCTTATTTAAAGCTAGGACAATGGTGATCGGCGCGCCATACCAATTGTCTTGAACCTTGCATTGTTTGTAATAAATCTCTACCTGACATTTGCGGGAATGCTAACAACACCTTGAGATCGAGAGGGGAGGTGCCATCTTTCTCATAGGCTCTTACGTGAGTAAAAGTCGATTGTAAGTGTTTGAACAGCATAGTCTTAGTAAGACAAATTCCAAAGTTATCGCGTTTCATTGCCTGGTTTCCTTTTCAACAATGTTTATACGTTATGTTTTTTATCCTGTTTCTATTGGACGTTGCCACTGATCGATACTTCCTGCTCATCAATGCTTTGTTATTGGGTGCTGCTTTTATCAGTCACCTCATCGTTGTCTGGCTAGCCGAGTGTGAAATAGCGATGGATGAATAGGGGAGAATACTTAATCCGTTTGTCCATCACTCGTAACGGCGAGCGAGTAACTTTTACTTATCGATACGTCCAGTGAGTGAAGAGTTGTTGCCTTTCTGTTAACCGAAATTCCGGCTTAAAGCGCTGTCTTAAAATTGCAACGTATAGCTTGGCAACAATAAACTCCTTCATATGCAACCATTATAATTGTATTTATTTTAAACAACCTAAAAAACACCTAAAAGCTTAGTGATCTAGCTCAATATTTATTCGTTTATTTTGGTTTTTAAGCTAATCCGTTCTAAAAATGAACGATTAATCGAAATGAACAACGTAAAGGATTATCAATTAACAATCTGCTCAATTATTTAGTTGAGTAGCAGTCACAAATTCACGTCCCTAGAAAGGTCATGCGATTAACTTGGTGTTAACATTGATCGTCTAACACTAGGGACGGTGGAATATGAAATGGAGCAGTATCAGTTTCCGTAAAAGGTTACTGATTATCATGACGGTCACTGGCCTCGTTGAACTTTTGATTCTTGCAGCGGCTGGTTTTTATTACATCAAACAATCTCAAGAGCAAGAGATGGGTTTGAAAGCGTTAGGTGTTGCTGAATTTCTATCTGAATCGCCGCTTGTCACCAGCATTATTCAAGAAAATGGAACGTTGGATCCTAATGGCGTTCGCTACGTTCTGTCTGAAGAAACCCAAGTTAAGTTTCGTAACCTTACTCAGCTCATTGGCGCAGCGTTTATCGTTGTGGGAGATGATAAAGGTATCCGCCTGATTCACCCTTATGATGACAGGCTCGGTAAACCCATGCGTGGTGGCGATAACCAAAAAGCGTTGGTATTGGGTGAGTCTTATGTGTCGACAGCCAAAGGGTCGCTTGGTTTTTCAGTTCGTGGTAAATCCGCGGTAAAAGACACCCAAGGTACCGTTATTGGTGTGGTGTCAGTTGGTTACTTATTGGATTCTTTGCAAGATCGAATCGAACCTTACTTAGCCTTTTTGATTGTGATGGCGTTGCTGGTGGTTGCGGTCAATGCTTTGATTTCGAGCTATGTATCTCGTCGTTTTCAGCGCGCTATTTTAGGCTTTGAGCCTGAAGAGATAGGCCGACTGTATGTTGAGTTAGATGTAACCATGAGTACCGTGAAAGAGGGTATTCTGAGTATCGATAAGCACGGCATTTTACGGTCAATTAATAAGAGTGCCTGCGATATTTTATCGATAGACAGAGATAAAGCACTCAATCAACAGCGCCTTTCTGACGTATTGCCCGGTAGTGATTTAGAGCAACTGCTATCAACAGGCGATACCGACCACGACGTTGAGTTGTACTTAAACAATAAGCGAATCATTGCTAACCGAAGCCCGATTATAGTGGCTGGTGAGGTGGTCGGGGCGGTGTCCAGTTTCCGATTGCGAGACGAGATCAACGATTTAACAGACCAACTCTCACAAACTAAAGAGTATGCAGATCTACTCCGTTCACAAACCCATGAACATCAAAACAAGCTTAACACCATCAGTGGCTTGATCCAGATGGGCGAGTTGGACTCGGTACAACAACTGATTGGCCAAGAAACAGAACATTATCAAAGCCTTATCGAGTTCTTGCGTGAAACTGTTAAAGACCCGCTCATTGCAGGTATGCTCCTTGGTAAAACGGAGCGTGCGAGAGAAATTGGTTTAGAGCTCAAGGTCGAAGAAGGCTCAAGACTTCAAGCGCTGCCTAGCTGGCTGAATGCGGATGACGTTGTCACCATTCTTGGCAACCTGATCGATAACGCCTTTGACGCCACTATGACGGCTATTAAGCAAGAAGGGCAAATTGCTCCAGCTCGTCGGGTGATTGAAGTTTCAATCAGTGATTTTGGTAATGAAATTATCGTAGAAGTAGAAGATAAAGGGTGTGGTTTACCGAAAGACTTGGCCACCAAAGCACTCACCGAAAAAGGCGTATCGAGCAAAGCGAAGCAAAATCGCGGTGTAGGTTTGTATCTGATAAAGCAACTGGCAGACCGATACCAAGGGCAGCTGGAAATGGTCGACAACCACGATTTTGGTACACGAATGACGGTTTATTTACCAAAAGAAGAACAATAATAATTAAGCACGAAGTGATCTTGCGAAGATCATCGTGACGGAAAAAGCATGGTTAAAGGAAGAACATAAATGAACGCAATCACGAGAGTCATGGTCATTGAAGATGATATTGCGATTGCAGAGCTGCACCATCGTTATTTAGAACAGATGGGTGGCTTTGACGTGGTCGGCATTGCCACCACACAGTCTGAAGCGCTTATGCAATTAGACATCTTAAAGCCTGATTTGGTTTTGTTGGATGTATATCTGCCGGACGGGTGCGGGCTCGATATTCTCAATCACGTTCGCGGCAGCAATCAAGGCTGTGATGTTATCTTGATTACCGCGGCACGCGACGTCGACACTTTGCAGCAAGCAATGCGTGGCGGAGTGGTCGACTATCTACTAAAACCTGTAATGTTTCCTCGCTTGGAAGCGGCGCTGAAAAAGTACCAATCACAGCAGCAAGAATTTGAAAGTGTGTCGGATTTGAACCAAGGTTTGGTTGATAAAATGCTGCAAGCCAATGCGAAAGCAGACTCGGCTAAAGTATCGACGTTACCTAAAGGAATCGATGGTGTAACGCTCGATAAGATTCGTGCGATATTTCAACAAGCTGACGCGACGAATATTACGGCTGATGAAGCGGGTGAGCGCATTGGTGCAAGCCGAACCACAGCCAGACGTTACCTAGAATTCTTGATCACGACGGGTGAGTTAGTCGCGGACTTGAATTACGGTACTGTAGGTCGCCCGGAACGCTGCTACAACAAAGCGCAAAGATAAACACGACACCATCAAAATAAATATAAAGCCAGTTGAATAAGCTGGTTTTTCCTTTCTCTCCCTTTCCCATTGCCCACTCCGCCGACCAGATACCGTTCTTTCTTGATTACAATGTTTGAGAATGCCGATTTGCTTCTCCCTCGGTCCTAATGAACTGAGCTATCGATTAGAATTTGTTCGAAATGAGTCAATATTTAATCGATTGCTTTCACAGTGGTTGATGTAAATCAAATAGTCATAGACAATACTGTCCCGAATAGAGGTGATAGCTTTCACCCTCGTTTACCAAACGCATTCTCAAATTTAATAGGCGCTTACTATTGATGTAATAGTTAAGACCTATTATCTATTTTCGTATGTCGCTGATACCTTTGGCGAATACTAAAAACCTTGTTTTTATAGGAAAGATGATGGTAATACCTGAAAACAGCAGCATCGTTATTTTTGGTGCGTCGGGAGATCTAACTTACCGTAAGTTAATTCCTGCTTTGTACCACCTGTATGCTAGCAATCAACTACCAGAATCCTTTGCGATTCTTGGAGTGAGCCGTACTGAGTACAGCGATGAGTCTTACCGTGAGAAGCTGAAGAAGTCTCTTCAGGAAATGGAAAAAACTGAGCCAGAGACGCTGAATGCATTTATTGAACATCTGCATTACCAAGCGATCAACACTTCAGATGTAGACGACTACGCTCGTTTAGCACAACGTCTAGATAAGCTTGAGCAAGACTACCAATTTGAAAACCATAACACACTGTTCTACTTGGCAACCCCGCCAAGCCTATACGGTGTTATTCCAGCAAACCTTGCTGCGCATGGCCTGAACGATGAAACGAACGGCTGGCGTCGTCTGATCATCGAGAAGCCATTTGGTTACGACTTAGCTTCTGCTCAAGCGTTAGATGAAGAGATCCATCATCACTTCCAAGAACACCAGATCTACCGTATTGACCACTACCTTGGTAAAGAAACGGTACAAAACCTTCTAGTGCTTCGTTTCTCAAACGCGATGTTTGAACCACTGTGGAACCGTAACTTTATTGAATACGTTGAAATCACAGGTGCTGAGTTCCTTGGCGTTGAAGAGCGTGGCGGATACTACGACGGTTCTGGCGCTGTTCGTGACATGTTCCAAAACCACCTGCTACAAGTGCTAGCAATGGTGGGCATGGAGCCGCCTGCACAAATTAACGCTGATTCTATTCGTGATGAAGTGGTTAAAGTGCTTCAGTGTCTTAAGCCTCTTGAGGAAGAAGATCTGCGTAAAGATCTAGTCTTAGGTCAATACACAGCGTCTGATGTTCGCGGCCAGCATTTGCTTGGTTACCGTGAAGAGCACGGTGTAGCGGATGATTCTCGTACCGAGACTTACATCGGCTTGAAAGCTCACATCAATAACTGGCGTTGGAATGGTGTTCCTTTCTACGTACGTACAGGTAAACGCTTACCAACACGTGTGACTGAAATCGTGATTCACTTTAAGAACACGCCACACCCAGTATTTGGTCAAGATGCACCAGAGAACAAACTGATTATCCGTATCCAACCGGATGAAGGAATTCAGATGAGTTTTGGTTTGAAAGAGCCGGGCGCAGGCTTCAAAGCAAAAGAAGTGAAAATGAACTTCTCTTACTCTGACTTGCCTGAAACTCAAATGCTAACGGCTTACGAGCGTCTTCTTCTTGATGCACTAAACGGCGATGCAACTCTGTTTGCTCGTACCGATGCAGTAGAAGCTTGTTGGAAGTACGTTCAACCAATCTTAGACTTCAAGCAAGATCCTCAAGCGCTGTTTGGCTATGCTTGTGGTACTTGGGGCCCACAGGAAGCGGATGAACTTCTGCAACGTGATGGCCGCGCATGGCGTTTCCCATGCAAAAACTTAACAGACACGGATTACTGCGAACTATGATCAATCACAAGATCTTTGCAACGCCAGAATTGGTCGTTGAAAACCTAGCAAACGAAATGAAAGCGTACAGCGAGCAGGGTAAACCTGTTCACATTTCATTGTCTGGTGGCAGCACGCCAAAAATGCTTTTCAAGCTTTTAGCTCAAGCACCATACGCAGAAGGTATTCAATGGAATAACCTTCACTTTTGGTGGGGCGACGAACGTTGCGTTGGACCAGACGACGTTGAAAGCAACTTCGGTGAAGCGAATACGTTACTTTTCTCAAACGTGAACCTTCCAGCAGAGAACATCCACCGCATCCGTGGTGAAGATGAGCCTAAAGCAGAATCAGAGCGTTTCGCAAAAGAGATGGCAGACGTAATCCCAACAGAAAACGGCACGCCAGTTTTCGATTGGATTCTGCTGGGTGTTGGCGCAGACGGCCACACAGCTTCACTATTCCCGGGTGCAACCAATTACCAAGATGAGAACCTGTCTGTACTGGCTTCTCATCCGGAGTCTGGTCAAATCCGTGTTTCTAAAACAGCGAAAGTTTTAGAAGCAGCAAAACGAATCAGCTACCTAGTACTAGGTGCAGGTAAAGTTGAGATCGTTAAAGAAATTCATACAACTCCTGCTTCAGAGCTGCCTTACCCGGCAGCGAAAATCCAGTCTAAAACTGGCGAAACAGAGTGGTTCCTAGATTCAAATGCAGCAAGTGCTATCGCATAAGTGCGAATAGCCGCAAGGAGATATAAATAATGAAAGGTGATATCGGTGTAATTGGCCTAGCAGTAATGGGTCAGAACCTTATCCTAAACATGAACGACCACGGCTTTAAAGTTGTGGCTCATAACCGTACTGCTGCTAAAGTAGACGAGTTCCTAGAAGGCCCAGCTAAAGGTACTAACATCGTTGGTGCTTACTCTCTAGAAGAGCTAGTTGAGAAGCTAGAAGCACCACGTAAAGTGATGCTTATGGTTCGTGCTGGTGACGTTGTAGACACGTTCATCGAAAACCTAATCCCACTTCTAGACGAAGGCGACATCATCATTGATGGTGGTAACACTAACTACCCAGACACTAACCGTCGTGTAGCGCATTGTCGTGAGAAAGGCATCCACTTCATCGGTACTGGTGTATCTGGTGGTGAAGAAGGTGCTCGTTTCGGTCCTTCAATCATGCCAGGCGGCGCGGCTGAAGCTTGGGAAGCGGTTAAGCCAATCTTCCAAGGTATCTCTGCAAAAACTGACGCAGGTGAGCCTTGTTGTGACTGGGTTGGTAACGACGGTGCTGGCCACTTCGTTAAAATGGTACACAACGGCATCGAATACGGTGACATGCAGCTTATCACTGAAGCATACCAGTTCATGAAAGATGGCCTAGGTATGTCTGCTGACGAGATGCAAGCAGTATTCGCTGATTGGAACAAGACTGAGCTAGACAGCTACCTAGTTGAAATCACTGCTGACATCCTTGGCTACAAAGATGAAGACGGTGAAGCGCTAGTTGAGAAGATCCTAGATACTGCTGGCCAAAAAGGTACGGGTAAGTGGACAGGTATTAACGCACTAGACCTAGGTATCCCACTAACTCTAATCTCTGAGTCTGTATTCTCTCGTTGCCTGTCTGCTCTTAAAGACCAACGTGTTGAAGCTGAAGCTTTGTTTGAGAAAACAATCACTCCAGTTGAAGGTGATAAGCAAGAGTGGGTTGATGCACTACGTCAAGCTCTACTGGCTTCTAAGATCATTTCTTACGCTCAAGGTTTCATGCTAATGCGTGAAGCGTCGAACGAAAACGGCTGGGACCTAAACTACGGTAACGTAGCACTAATGTGGCGTGGTGGTTGTATCATCCGTTCTGCATTCCTAGGCAACATCCGTGATGCGTACGAAGCAAACCCAGACATCGCGTTCCTAGGTTCTGACGAGTACTTCAAAAACATCCTACAAGGCAGCCTAGTAGCATGGCGTAAAGTAGCAGCGAAATCTCTAGAGTCTGGTATCCCAATGCCATGCACGATTTCTGCGCTATCTTTCCTAGACGGTTACACAACGGCACGTCTACCAGCGAACCTGCTTCAAGCTCAACGTGACTACTTCGGTGCTCACACTTACGAGCGTACAGACCGTCCACGTGGTGAATTCTTCCACACAAACTGGACTGGTACTGGCGGCGACACTGCTTCTACAACTTACGACGTATAATCGTTAGTTAGAATCAGTTAAGAACGTGTTTGTTCTTTAAGCTGTAAATAGAAAAAAGGATGCCAATGGGCATCCTTTTTTATTGGTTTGCGCTCTATTCGATCTAGATAACAAAGAATTTATATCTCAAGCCATCATGGGCTGGGGTTTTACATCGTCGTTGTATTGCTCCCGAATTGCCATAAAGCCGTCTAGGTTCTGTTTAAGCGCCTCAACACATTCAGGGTCGAACATCGAACCGTTGTGCGCTTCAATGTATTCCATGACTTCATCCAGTGACCATGCGTGTTTGTAAGCTCTTTTGCTCATCAGCGCATCAAACACATCCGCGAGCGTTACAATTCGTGCTTCAAGTGGAATCGCAGTATGACTTAGACCATCAGGTAACCCAGAGCCATCAAATCGCTCGTGGTGATGACGCACAATATTCTTAATGAACTGAATTTCATCAGAACACATAGAGCAATGATGGGAGAGGGACACCACATCGTTAATCATCTCTTCACCATATAAGGTGTGATTATTCATGATGGCTCTTTCTTCTGCTGAGAAACGACCGGAGCTGAATAACACGTTATCTGGGATTCGATATTTTCCTATGTCGTGGAAGGGTGCGTATAAACGAATACGATGAATGAACTGATGTGTGATTTCATTATTACTCTCGGACATCGTTCTGGCGATCTGTTCACTGTATTTTCCCATACGAATCAGATGTTCTTTGGTTTCAGGGTCGCGAGCGTGTCCCATGTTTAGCGCGATGGCTAATGACGACTGAAAGTGACGTTGCCTTTCAAACAGTTGAACAAACAAACTCGAGATAAGCTGAGAGATGTAGGCAATATCACACTGGATATATTCCTTAGCAAAAAAGCCCGTTGACGATGCATTGATAAACACGAATCCAAGATTACTTTCTTGATAGTGAATAGGCGTTGTATAGCTGCTTTGGTGTCCAAGCTGAAGTAAGTGTGAAATTTGCTTGGTCGGTTTGATTGAGGCGAGATCGTGGATGATTCGAGTGTCGAGAGATTCAGCCATTCGAGACAAAGCTGATTCTGGTTTAAGTTCTTGTTCTACGTATCGATGTTCTGCTTCTTGGCACAGCGTGTCTGAAACGAAGTAATTCGATGCTCTGTTTTCGCTGCATAGTACAACGGAAAGCCGAGATAATATGGGGTAATATTCACGAGCTAGCCGGAAAAGGTCATCAACAATGGCGATAATGTCCTTATCTTGAGCGGCTACTCTGTTGAGCTGGGAGTAGTCAAACATGTTATAAGCCAACCTTTATTTATAGTTATATCATTGTTTATTCGGGATTATTTTTTGTTTTTAGTATCGTTATTAAAAATAGCATTGCGTTCTGATAAAATGCAATATCATTATGAGATAAATGGTTATTTCATTGCATTACCTTCATTTTTGTTAACTGGTACTTTTGTAGGTTCCGGAATCAGAGGAAAGGGAAAGAGCTTGATGATAATTCAGGCGTTAAGTGACCATTTTGAAATTAAATGAAAAGATAAATAGGATAACGTACATGCTTTATGCCATCATAAAGGCATAAATAAGGGCAATGGATGTAATGCCTAAGTGATTGAGCTAGAAGCGGTCAGTGATGACGGTGCTCTAGAGTATATTCAAGGCCGTGAGCTGCCTTGAAAAAGGTAATGTTATGACTGAAGAAGAAAGAATCGAACTGCAACAAAATAACCCTCTGCACGGCTTAAAGCTTGAGACCATGATCACTGAGTTAGTGGATCATTATGGTTGGGAAATTTTGGACGCAGCAATGCGTATGAACTGCTTTAACACAAAGCCAACTGTAGCAAGCGCTGTTAAATATCTGAAGAAGACGGAATGGGCTCGTGAGAAGGTTGAAAACTTCTACCTTTACCGTTTTAAGCGTATGCCTAAAGCATCAGACATCGAATACCAGATGCCTCCGCGTTCACGTACATTCCGTCATGGTTTAGAACCTCGTGAGCCAATGGAATTAACGGTTGAGTCTATCCAGGCTTCTCAAGCTAAAGCGGCTTCTGCATTTAAAGCTCGTCGTGGCGGTAACGGTCGTAACTTCCGTCGTTAATAAGAAGCCGTCGTTAGAAAGAACCGTCGTTAAGAACAAGGCCTCGCTTATAAAGAGGCGTCATTAATAACGCCGTCTAATCAGCTAAAGCGATACGCATAAAAGACAAAAGGAGCCTAAGTGCTCCTTTTTTAACGTGTGTACTTTATTCAAGCGTGTAAAGCCTGCTGTATTTGAGTCTTAAGCTTCGCGGTTCTTTCTTTGATTCTTCCAAAGATCGGTGACATAAACGATGGCACTGATAAGTAAGAATAGCGCTGACACAGAAAACAGAGCGGGCATTTTGAGAATCCACGCGAATGTGGCAGCAAGAAAAGCGACAAAGCAAATGAGTCGACTCGATGACATGACATGACCGAGTTTAATGTTCATAACGCCTCCTAATGAAGTATCACTTTCGACAGGAGAATTATCCCACCTTTGGCAAAATAAAGGCTAAAAAACAGTCTAAATTATTATCAAATTTACTAATTAAAGGACTCGTCTCACATATATAGCCATGGCTATTTTATAAGCAATAAAATAGTGAGATAGGAAATTTGAGAATCAGTTTTTCCGCTATGTTTCCCAGTTAGAATAAAGCTCAATCTCGGGTTTAATTAACGCAAACCGGGTTGGTATAAAACCGACTTAGCATCAAACCTAGTTAGTATAGAAAAAGTAAGCGGTGATTAAGAAACTCGCGATGATCACTGTGTTACGAACATAATGTTGTGGGATGCGGCGAGAGATTTTTGCTGAGTAATAACCACCAACCAAAGTCCCCATTAAAACGGCCATGCCTGATGGCCAATCAATCGAGCCATTTACGATAAAAAACACGATTGCCGCAAGTGATACACAAGCGGATACAAGCAGTTTGATGCCATTCATCACGTTGATATTGGTGTAACCAGCCAAAGCCAGGTAACTCAATGTGACGATTCCTAGTCCGGCATTAAAGTATCCACCATAGATACATACAATCAAAAGCAATAAAGCGGAAAAGAAGACGCCAGCGCTGGTGGCGTGTTTGTGTTTTGCTGTTGCTTGTTTCAGCCATTTATTGAGCGTGCCACCAAAGGTGAAAAGCAATGCCGCAAAAAGCAGTAACCAAGGTACGGATTGAGTAAACAATGCTTCTGGTGTGTGCAGCAGTAAGAAAGCACCTATGCCACCGCCAATCACACATAGAGCAATGGTCAGTTTAAGCTGTTTGGTACCAGATTGAATTTCGTGGCGCAGCGCATAAGCACCACTGATGTAGCCTGCACACGATGCAAAGGTATTGGTCGCGTTGGCTGCTATTGGTGGAACACCAGCAAACAATAGAGCAGGGAAAGTGATGAAGCTGCCTCCACCAGCAATAGAGTTAAGCACACCACCAATCACGCCTGACAAGAAGAGAACCAACCAATCCATAGTTTTAGAATCCAATACGTTAACTGATGAGTTACCTTACTTGAATTTGTTATGAATATCAGAGCTGTGCGTCTTGAAAGTGCGAGTTTGTGAGTTTGCTACCATCTTTAACTGTTGGTTTGAATTGACTAGCTAAATCAAAAAAGGAGCCAATGGCTCCTTTCGTTTAGGTTCAGTTGATTTGGTCGAGCTTTACACTTCTACTGGTTTTGCTCTAAAGCTCTTGAACAGCTTAACCAGAATCGGGCTAGACAGAACCAATACCGCCAGAATAGTGAAGGTCATGGTGATTGGGCGTTCCCATAGGAAGCTGAGCTCTCCGTCGCTGATCATCAGTGCGCGTCTTAAGTTCTCTTCCATCAAGCCACCTAAGATAAAGCCAAGCAATAATGGAGCGAGTGGGAAGTTGGCAAGCCTTAATGCTATTGCTGCCATCGCCACTAGTAACATCACAAATACGTCCATGGTGTTGAAAGATACTAGGTACACGCCTGTGATTGAAAAGAAGATAATCATTGGCAGTAGAACCGTTCTTGGTACCGCTAATAGCTTAGAAATGTAAGGGATCAAAGGCAGGTTCAAGATAACCAGTACGATGTTGCCAAAGTACATAGAGATGATTACCGACCAGAATACATCAGGGTGCTCAACGAACAGACGAGGACCCGGTTGGATGCCATAAGCGATTAATGCACCTAGCATGATAGCTGTTGTACCAGAGCCCGGGATACCCAGCGTCAGTAGCGGAACGAATGAACCACTTGATGCTGCGTTATTTGCCGATTCTGGAGCAACAAGACCGCGAATACTGCCTTTACCAAACTCTTTCTGTTTGTCTTTCGGTGCAAGACTACGCTCCATGCCGTAACTTAAGAAAGCAGCGATAGTTGCGCCAGCACCTGGAAGTACGCCGGTAAAGAAGCCAAGAATCGAAGAACGAATCGAAACCGGTGCGACTTCTTTGATCTCTTCTTTGGTCACTTTCATGCTGCCGATATCAGACATCTTTTGGCTTTCTTCAGCGCTGGTGTCTTTTTCTGGCTTTAGAATACCCATTAAGGTTTCGCCCAGTGCAAACGTTGCCATCGCTAACAATAAGAAGCTGAAGCCATCCATTAAGTCCGTTAGGCCGAATGTGAAACGTTCAACACCAACACCTTTGTCGATACCGACCGTTGACAGCATCAAACCTAAAATAGTCATCATCCACGCTTTGATAACCTGACCAGGGCCTGCAAACGCAGCTACAGCCGATAGACCTAATAGCATCAATGCAAAGTAGTCAGAAGACTGGAAGCTCAATGACACGCTTGCTAGAGCCGGAGCAGCAATTAAAAGCATGATCGCTGAAAGTGTACCGCCAGTGAAAGAAGAGTAAGCCGCGAGTGCAAGTGCTTTACCTGCTTGCCCTTTTTGAGCCATCGGGTAGCCATCAAACGCGGTTACTACCGTTGAAGAACAACCCGGAGCGTTGATTAATATTGATGACGTCGAGCCACCAAATACCGCGCCGTAGTACACACCAGCCATCAAGATTAAGCCAGAAGAAGGGTCTAGGCCGTAAGTGATAGGGATCATCAGAGCAATGGCTGAGATTGGACCTAGGCCCGGGAGCATCCCGATGAAGGTACCTACGAAACAGCCCACGATTACCATCATGATGTTCATTGGCATCACAGCGGTAGAAAGTCCTTGTAAAATTCCGTCTAACATAATGTTATCCCTACCAAAGAGTGAAGATTAAACCAGGCTCTAGGTAGATATCTAAGCCTTGAGTTAATAAAAGAAAGAACGCGATAACGAAAGGAAACGACGCGCCAAATAAAACAGCTTTACGACGCTCACCCAATAGGTAAAAGCCTGCAAGTAAGAAGAAGCTGGTTGCTAAAACAAAGCCAAGATAAGTCAGCCCAACACCGTATAGTGCCATTAACACCAAGAATCCAATCAGCAGTTTCCAGTTCAACGGCGTTGTGTCACATGTGACTTTCTTATCCGGTTGTCCTGTGATAAGCAGGATCAACGAAAGGCCAATGCCGATAAACGTCAACAGGGTAGGTAATGTTCTTGCTGTGAAGGGTTCGTACTCGTCACCGGGAAACAAAGGAATTAGCGTGGTTTGGTAGCCATAGCACAAGCACGCCAGCATAAAGATCATGGCTCCGATGCGATCCTTTGAAAGCAAAGATTCCTTACTCAGAAATTTGGTTGGTAAGTCCGACATATCCAACTCCATTTGGGGTGGTATAAATAGTAAAAAAGCCGTACATGAGCGAGTTAATGAAGAATGTCTGGGATCACTAACCATAGGTAAGCGAATTACGGTACTGGTTTATCAGCCACTTGCGTTTACAACGAATCGGCAAGCGTTAGTAATACGTCTACGAATAAACAAAGGAGTTTGAAGTTAACTCATGTACGGCGAAACAAGGAAAGAGTAAGAGGGCACATAAGCCCTCTATGGCTGTTGGTTATTTCAAGAAACCAAGCTCACGCATTAGGTCGCCCATCTGTTTTTCTTGATCTTCTAGGAAGGCGTAAAAATCTTTGTCAGCTTTGTAGTTGTCGATCCAACCGTTACGGTCACGAACCACTTGCCACTCATCGGTTTTGTACATTTTGCCAAGCGCTACATTCCATTCGTCGATCTTCGCTTGGCTTGTGCCTGGTGCTGCAAAGAAACCACGCCAGTTAGCGAATACGGTTTCGTTGCCGTACTCAGTCAGTGTTGGGATATTAGGTGCAGCGTCAAGACGCTTTGGCGCCGTCACAGCAAGCACTTTTACTTGGCCAGATTTAGACATCTCTAGCACTTCACCAAGGCCAGTAGAAAGCAGCTGTGTTTCGCCAGAAAGCAGTGCCGCCATCGCTTTACCGCCAGCATCGTAGGCAATGTAGCGAACTTTTTTCGCATCAAAACCTTCGCCCTTGAACGCCGCAGCAACTACAAGGTGGTCCATGCTGCCACGAGCTGAACCGCCAGCAATTTTTACTTTACGAGGGTTTGCTTCGAATTCTTTTACTACGTCTTCCCACGTGTTGTATTTAGAATCTGCAGAAGCCACGATTGCGCCGTAATCGGCAATGGTTGCAGCAACAGGTGTTAGGTCACGGAAAGACTGTGGGAAAATACCCGTTAGAGAGCGCACAACGATAGGTGTTGAGTTCACCATCAGCGTGTCTTCTTGGCGTTGAGCCGTTTCAATTAGGTGTGCAATGGCTTTACCGCCGCCGCCACCAGATAAGTTTTGGAAAGAGACATTTTCTACGATGTCTGATTTGACCAATACATCACCCGTACCACGAGCTGTCATATCCCAACCGCCACCAGCGCCGCCAGGGATTAGGAAGTGGATTTTTTCTACGTCAGCAGCAAAAGTGTTGAAAGAAAAGGTTGCTGCGATGATAGAAGCCGCAAGAGTAGGTTTCAGTGCCTTGAACATGGTTCACGTTCCTTATGTAGGGTATCTCTTCAATGGAGAGAAACTTATGTTTTATTTCCAGCTACTAAACAGATGAGTAGAACATTGCTTAGCAGATGCAACTAAAGTTAACGGTGTGTTAACGAAATGTCTGTAATGCGGCGATATTGAGAATAAAGAACATTGGAATAATATTGTTCATAAAGTTCACAGTGGCGTGGCTATAGGATTCTGCCAGCCATAATAATTAGGTTTTCCTTGAGTTTATGTGAGCAATTTTTTGACTGTTGGTCGCTTTATACAGCTATGTATCATCAAAGAGGGAACTTATTGTGACGCAAAGAGTGATATGGAGAGACGATCTTGGATATATGGAATAATGTGTTGCTAGGTTGGTTATGCTACTGTAATAATATAAATATTGCTGGCATGTTACATTTCTGGGCTAGTGGTTATTCAAGGATCGAATAATGACAGACAAAAAAATTTCTTTACGATTTACTGTTGGAGGAATGTTTTTACTCGCGACTTTTCTTACCGCTGTTGTTGCGGTTTCACTGCAATATTACTTCAGTAAAAAAATGGCGACTGAGAATACCTTATCCAAGTTGACGATGGTGTCCCAAGAGTTGAGTAACTATATCGGCGCGGTTGATTCTGACGCAGCCAACACCGCGCGTTTACTTGCTTCAGTGAAACGGTCTATCAGTAACAAAATATCAAAAGAAGAGTCGCGTAGTATTCTTTCTGAAGCCATTAAAGATAACCCTCTCTTTTATAGTATTTACATTGGCTCATCCAATGAAAACTTCTTCCAAATTATTAATCTAGAGTCTGCCCCTGTCGTTAGAGAGAAAATCGGTGCACAACAAACGGACCGTTGGGTTGTGGTTGAGATTCATAATAGAGGGGAGGAGCGCGTCCGTACGACGAAATATTTTGACCAAGAGTTTACGCTAAGAGACTCAACTACGGAGCAGAGCAACTACTTTCCAACAACCAGGCCTTGGTATGTTTCTGCCAATGTTCAGTCGGTCGAAAAAACTCAGCCATATCTTTTTCAGCATTTACAAATTACCGGGCAAACTTATTCTTTAGCGTTTGATGCGAAAATCGAATCTGAAGTTCAACATGTGATTGGTATTGATATTGTGTTGTCTTCTTTGGCTAGCAAACTCTCAGGTACGGCGCTTGGTTTAGCAGAAGACAGTAAGGTTGAGTCTTTCTTATATTCGAAATCGGGTAATATTATTGCGTCTAACCTCAAGGTTAACAATCAGGAATTGGAGTTTGATGTATCCACATTGATGCTATCGTCTGAACAACAAACCTTGGTTAACGATACCCCTCCGCTGTTAGTGTCTAATCAAAATGATTGGGGGCCGATGGACTTTTCAGTGGCGGGAAAGCCAAACGGCTATGCGATAGACCTTCTTAACATGATTGGTGAGATGACAGGGATCAGGTTTGAATTTGTCAATGGTTTCTCTTGGGGCGAGCTTGTCAGTAAGTTTCAAGAAGGAAGTATTGATGGCCTGCAATCGGTTCAAAATTATAAAAATAATGGCATAGATGGCCTATACACGACTCCAATTTATGAATTGCCATTTTCTGTCGTGACAAGGGTCGGTGCGAAGGTTGTCACTAATTATGCCGAGCTTGAGGGTAAAAAAGTTGCCATTTTATCTGGGTGGTCAATTATTCCTAAGTTAAGAGAGGACTTTCCGAACATTGATTTAGTTGAATTTGAAAACCTAGAGTCTGCATTTAATTCAATTGAAAGCGAAGAGAACTTTGCTTTCTTAGAAGCTGAACCCGTACTCTCGTTTGCATTAGATAGGTTTTTCCAGCCAGGCCTTGTTGTCAATGGGACTCTAGAAGATCTAAAACAGAACTACTCAAATCAATTCCATTTGGTGCTGCAGAGCAAGCATAAACAATTGCTTCCAATTATTGATCAAGCTATCAGCAAGTTAAGTGGTGAACAACTTGATGCCTTAGCAAAAAAGTGGCTGCATGATACCGGCTTTAATACGAATACGACGGTTCCTTATACTGAACTTTATGATTTGACTAAGGAAGCAACGGTTGAAGGTAGTATGGTAAGGGTCGAGTTGAATGGTGAGATTAAGCATCTCTATTTAAAGAAAATAGACACGGGCGAACACTACTCTGAGTATTTTGCGGTATTGATTCCCGAATCTGAAGTCTTCAGTACAGTCAATAAGCGTCTAGCAACCTCTGTTGGTGTAACGATTTTACTGATGAGTTTAACCTTGCCTGTGGCTTGGGTCTTTGGTGCACCTATAGTACGTCCTATTCGCCAATTAGAGAAAGAGACTCACAAGGTTAAGTTGCGTGACTATGACAACGTAGCTGTGCTTAATACTCGTATTAAAGAAGTGTGGGAGTTATCTGTTGCTGTAAAAGAAATGGCAATGGAGCTTAAACGACATGAACAGAGGCAAGAGGCGTTTGTAGAGTCGTTTATCAAGCTTATCGCCCAAGCTATCGATGACAAGTCCCCTTATACGGCTGGGCACTGTAACCGTGTACCAGAGCTAGGTTTGATGCTAGCTGACGTGGCTGAGAAATCACAATCTGATCATTTTAAAAATTTTGAGTTTAAAAATGATGATGAGCGCCGTGAGTTTAGAATTGCGGCTTGGTTGCATGACTGCGGAAAAATAACAACGCCGGAACACATCGTCGATAAAGGTACGAAGCTTGAGGCCAACTACAACCGAATTCACGAGGTGAGAACTCGATTTGAGGTATTGTGGCGTGATGCTGAAATAATAGCATTAACGAAACAGCTTGAAGGCAAGCTAGCGAACAAACAAATCCAAACAGAGTTGGCTGAAGCGCAACAGAAGCTACAAGATGATTTTGAGTTTATCGCGACGTCTAATGTTGGTGGTGAATTCATGAGTGATGACAAAGTTGCTCGTATTCGCTTGATAGCTGAAACGACTTGGACGCGTAACTTTGATGATCAACTTGGTCTATCACCGATAGAGGCGTTGAATCGAGCACCGAGTTCAGGCTTGCCAGCGACAGAGCCACTGTTAAGTGATAAACCAGAGCATATAGTGAAAAGAGATAGGCCGTTAGAATTTGACCCGAAACATCAAATTAAAATGGATGTGCCTGAGTATTTATACAACCTAGGCGAAGTCTACAATCTGAGTATTGCACGCGGCACATTGACTGCTGAAGACAGATTTAAGATAAACGAGCACATGCTTGCTACGATTAAGATGCTTGAGAACTTACCATTCCCGAAAGAGTTAAGCCGCGTGCCTCGTTATGCGTCGACTCACCATGAAACCCTTAAAGGTACAGGCTATCCAAGGAAGTTGACTGGTGACGACCTTTCAATCCCAGAACGCATTCTGGTGATATCAGATATCTTTGAGGCGTTAACCGCTGCCGATCGACCTTACAAGAAAGCGAAGCCAATTAGTGTCGCTGTCGACATCATGCACAAAATGGCGCTGGATGAGCATATCGATATTGAACTGTTTAGGCTGTTCTTAACCAGTGGGACCCACATTCGATACGCTGAAATCTATTTGAAGCCAGAGCAAATAGACAGCGTCGACTTGTCGAAATATCTCCAGAAAAGTGCAGCTGCTTAATACCCCGAAATTAAAAGGTGCTTCGCTACTCGATGCAAATTAGGTGAATACACGGTTTACCTTTAACCTTCTAGGACTTAAAAGCGCACCCAATTGGTGTAATGCCAGTCAGTTAAGCTGACTGGCATTTTTTCTATTTGTCGCATATTTCTTGGGTTTCAGTTTCACCCAGCGAAGATAACTTCTATCTTCTCTTCGGGGTGGCAGGATAAACATGGATATTTTCTGTAGTAGTACTTCATAGTGTTTAGGGAGTTTCCCAGGACTCGTTAAAGGTAAAGCTG
>NZ_PIGC01000014.1:0-147261 GCF_003050065.1 Vibrio sp. 10N.286.51.C3
GACAGTCTACGTGTGCGTAGTGACGTGCTGGAGTGTCGTACTCAACGTGAGAAGTTGCGATTGTGATACCGCGCTCAAGCTCTTCTGGAGCGTTATCGATAGATGCGAAATCTTTAGCAACACCGCCGTATACTTTTGCAAGAGTAGTACAGATAGCAGCAGTTAGAGTTGTTTTACCGTGGTCAACGTGGCCGATAGTACCAACGTTTACGTGCGGTTTCGTACGTTCAAATTTTTCTTTAGACACAATCGTGTTCCTTCCTAGTTATGATTCGCCACGTTCATTATTGAGCGAGACGCGCCAGAAATTGCTATTTTATGCGCCAACTCTCGTTAGCGCAATATTTGGACGCATTGTTCTTTCAAAAAATGAAAAAAAATGCCTTCCTTTTGTTTAACCACGCTCTGCAATGATTGCTTTTGCAACATTGTTAGGCACTTCAGCGTACTCACTAAACTCCATAGAGTAAGAAGCACGACCTTGTGTCGCAGAACGTAAATCAGTTGCGTAACCGAACATGACAGACAACGGAACTTGTGCACGAATTATCTTCAGGCCAGCTGTCCCCTCGTCCATACCTTCGATGATGCCGCGACGACGGTTAATATCGCCAACAACGTCACCCATCCAGTCTTCTGGAGTAGTTACTTCAACTTTCATCATAGGCTCAAGCAAAACTGGTTGCGCTTCAAGTGCACCCGTTCTGAAAGCCATAGAGGCAGCGATTGTAAACGCCATCTCACTTGAATCTGTTTCATGGTAAGAACCATCATATAGTGTAGCTTTGATATCCAAAACTGGATAGCCAGCAAGCACACCATTGTTCATCTGCTCTTCAACGCCTTTAGCGACTGAAGCAATAAACTCTTTCGGTACGATACCATTGGCAATTTCATCCACAAAGACAAAGCCTTCGCCAGCTTCTGATGGTTCCAGTTTCAGCCATACGTGACCGTACTGACCTTTACCACCATGTTCACGGATAAATTTACCTTCCGCTTTCGCTGTACCACGAATAGTCTCACGGTAAGCCACTTGCGGGTTACCAACGTTGCAGTTCACGCTAAATTCACGCTTCATACGGTCAACGATGATATCTAAGTGTAGTTCACCCATACCAGAAATTAGAGTCTGGCCAGTTTCCGCATCCATATCAACGCGGAACGATGGGTCTTCCGCTGCTAGTTTACCTAGAGCGATAGTCATTTTATCTTGATCAGCTTGAGAGCTTGGCTCTACAACGATCTGAATAACTGGGTCTGGGAACTCCATGCGCTCAAGAACAATCTTATGGTTCTGGTCACAAAGGGTTTCACCAGTAGTCACATCTTTCAGGCCAATGATGGCTGCGATGTCACCTGCTCGTACTTCTTTTACTTCTTCACGCTTGTTTGAGTGCATTTGAACAATGCGACCTAAGCGTTCACGTTGTTTCTTCACAGAGTTGTAAGCTGTTTTACCGCTTTCAACAACACCAGAGTAAACACGGATGAAAGTTAAAGTACCAACGAATGGGTCTGTTGCAATCTTGAATGCTAGCGCTGAGAACGGTTCTTTGTCGTCTGCGTGACGCTCTGCTTCGTTCTCGTCTTCATCGATACCCTTAATTGCAGGTACATCGACTGGAGAAGGAAGGAAATCAACAACTGCATCTAGAACAGCTTGTACACCTTTGTTTTTGAATGCACTACCACAAGTAGCAAGTACGATTTCATTATTAAGGGTACGAGTACGAAGACCTTGTTTGATTTCAGCTTCTGTTAGTTCACCTTCTTCAAGGTACTTATCCATCAGCTCTTCATTTGCTTCTGCAGCAGCTTCAACAAGTTCTGTACGATATTCTTCAGCCATTTCTTGCATGTCTGCAGGGATATCTTCGTACGTAAAAGTCATGCCTTGGTCAGCTTCGTTCCAGTTAATTGCCTTCATCTTGATAAGATCGACAACGCCTTGGAAGTTTTCTTCAGCACCAATGTTCAGTTGAATTGGAACAGGAGTTGCGCCTAGGCGGTCCTTGATCTGTTCAACTACGCGCAAGAAGTCTGCGCCGGTACGGTCCATTTTATTAACGAAAACCATACGTGGAACTTGGTACTTATCAGCTTGACGCCATACTGTCTCTGACTGAGGTTCAACACCAGATGAGCCACAGAACACAACAACTGCACCATCAAGTACACGCAAAGAACGTTCTACTTCGATTGTGAAGTCAACGTGTCCAGGAGTGTCGATGATGTTGATACGGTGGTCCGAGAACTGAGCTTCCATACCACGCCAAAACGTAGTGGTTGCTGCTGAAGTGATCGTAATACCGCGCTCTTGCTCTTGCTCCATCCAGTCCATGGTTGCTGCACCATCGTGAACTTCGCCGATTTTATGAGAAAGACCGGTATAGAACAGAATACGTTCACTTGTGGTTGTTTTACCTGCATCTACGTGAGCAACGATACCGATATTACGGTATTGCTCTATAGGAGTTTTACGAGCCACGGTTGAATCCTCTTATTAGAGACTTAGGGACTATTGCTATGCCTAGATTATGCGTTAAAAGCGATGCTTCGCTAAAAATTGCTTGCCCTAGAAATAGCAATAGTTCCTAGCATAAGCATAGGAACTAAAGAAGTGCTGCAAGGAACCTTGCAGCACTAAAAAGGTATTACCAACGGTAATGTGCGAACGCTTTGTTTGCGTCAGCCATGCGGTGAACGTCTTCACGTTTCTTAACCGCAGTACCTTTGTTCTCAGACGCGTCTAGCATTTCAGCAGCTAGGCGTTGAGCCATAGATTTTTCACCACGCTTACGCGCAGCTTCAACTACCCAACGCATAGCAAGAGCGTTACGGCGAACCGGACGAACTTCTACAGGTACTTGGTAAGTTGAACCACCTACACGGCGAGATTTAACTTCTACCGCTGGGCGAACATTTTCAAGAGCTTCTTCAAATACAGCTAAGTGGTCTTTACCAGACTTCTCAGCCATTGAATCTAGTGCAGTGTAAACGATTTTCTCTGCAGTAGATTTCTTTCCGTCAACCATAAGGATGTTAACGAATTTTGCCAGCAATTCAGATTTGAACTTAGGATCTGGAAGGATCTTACGCTGACCTATTACGCGACGACGTGGCATGGATATTCTCCGTTGTCTTCTTCAGGTTTTTTCCAAAACTTTTCAGAATAATAAATAAAATAGTGTTTGGCCTTACTTAACGCTTTCTTTTAAAAAAGAAAATGCATTAAGACTTAGGACGTTTCACACCGTACTTAGAACGACCTTGTTTACGGTCGTTAACGCCAGCACAGTCTAGCGCGCCGCGAACAGTGTGGTAACGAACACCCGGAAGGTCTTTTACACGACCGCCACGGATTAGTACAACACTGTGCTCTTGAAGGTTGTGACCTTCACCACCGATGTACGAAGTTACTTCGAAACCGTTGGTTAGACGTACACGACATACTTTACGTAGTGCCGAGTTAGGTTTTTTAGGTGTAGTAGTGTAAACACGAGTACATACACCACGTTTTTGTGGGCACGCTTCTAGTGCAGGCACGTTGCTTTTAACAACTTGCTTTACACGAGGCTTGCGAACCAACTGGTTAATAGTTGCCATTAACTAGCTCCTGAAATTTACTTGAAAGTAAGCTTTGTGAAAAATCTATCCCTAATCACAAGTCGTAATTAGGGACGCAAAATTCTATTCAGCAGTGGGAGGTGTGTCAAGAAATATACAGATCTTTTTTAGCCGTCTAGAGCTCAGGATGGTCTAATTTTAACCAAACTGATAAAACACGCTTACCAAGTCACTGATTTGTCTTTCAAAACCGTCAGTTTAACGAAGCCATCGAAGTCAACTTGATCAATGGTACTTGAGACAAGTAGTTGTAAACCTCGGCTATCGAGATCTGGTTTTAACACCGACACCTGCTCTACTGCGCAGATTTGAGTGAATAACTCATGATTTGGAAGGCAAACATACACCGCATCTTCCACCAAAAGGAACTGATCCTGTGGCTGAGAGTAGGTCAATGCGAGTTTAAGTTTGTCGACTGATTTTACGATATGAAGCATAGCGTCCCTTAGAAAGTCAGTATCTGTTGGCACTGAGATAACTTCTGCGTTAACTCGTCGGCTTCAACGGTGGTCACATCGATCAACAGGTTGTCTGCTGAAAGACCAAACTGACTCAGACTATGCTGACACACATACACCTGTTCGATGTCGTAAAGGTCCATAAGTTTGAATGCAGAGATGTAGTCACGCGATAGTGTTTCGTCGGGCTGCTGCGCTTTAAGAAGCTGAGTCACCCCATCACCAACAAAGAACACGGCAATGTCTTCACTGTATGCGGACGCAGCAAGCAGGGCGTCTAACCCTTCTCTACCCGCAGCGGTCGTATGAGGGTAACTGTTAAATATAAAGGCTAACTTTCTCAAAACTGCACCACCCTATCTTGCGTTAGTAGTGCTTCCGATAAGCTCCCTAATCCGGCCTGAGTAAATCCAGTTGCTAGGTTAGAGGCACTTAGTTGATGTTGCTCTGCTTCTTCAGAGCTAATCACTCCGCGTCTTAGCGCAGCAGCCACACAGGTTTCAAGGCTAACATCGTGCTCATCAGCCAGCTTTTGCCAAGCTGAAGCTAAGTCAAATTCATCGTTAGCCGGTACGGTAAGGTCTGAGCCGTTACTGACGCCATCTTGATAGAAGAACACACTGTGAAGTTTGTGGCCCTGTTTAATCAGAGCCACGGCAAACTGGTAGGCACTTCTTGCTGACTGTGAGCCATACACCGGCCCATTAACTAGGAGTGTATAGCTTAGCAACCCTCTTCATCCTCTGTTTTACGTTGGCGGATGTATAGGTACACGGTGTGCTTAGAGATGTTCAGTCGCTCAGCAACGCGGTTAATCGCGTCTTTGATGTCGAAAATACCTTTATCGTACAACTCCATCACGATCTGACGGTTCTTAGTATTATTCGATACCGATTTGTCAGCGTTAATTTCTTCTATGGTGCGTTCAACCGTTTGGTCGACAAGTTCTTCAACGTCACTAGCGAAGTTAACCGATGATGCGGCTTCGTCTGCGTCTTGCGTAGGCATGAACGATTGCAGTACTTGTGAGAATGGCGCGTCTAGGTTCACGTTAATACACAGTAGGCCAATCACTCGGTCTTCACCGTTGCGGATAGCAACCGTGATCGACTTCATCAACACTCCACCTTTAGCGCGAGTGAAATATGAACGTGAGAAGTTACGCTTAGAACCTTCAATATCTTTTAGCATCTTCAATGCAAGATCGGTGATCGGCGAGCCAACCTGACGACCTGTATTTTCGCCGTTGGCAATTTTAATCGCAGAAGTATTGAGGTCTTCTAAAGAGTGCAAAACGATTTCACAAAACGGACCAATAAGGCTCGCAATACCGTCAACAACGGCCTCATAAGATCTTAGAATGATTTTATCGTGTTCACTGAATGGCATAACGTGGACTGATTCCATTTCAAGTAACACATCTGCATTGACTGTTTCTGTAGTAGTCACTTATTCCTTACCTTCGTGTGAAAAATCAACAAATTTATGTAAGTTTATCAGAAAATTTTAATTGCACACCTAGCTAACATTGCAACTAGTGATTTAGAACAAGTTTAAAAATCAAATACTCATCTTCAAATCATAAAAAAAGCCTAACTCAAAGTTAGGCTTTTTATTCAATCAACGTATTTTAGTACGAGGTTTTTGACCGATATTACTGTGCAGGAGCTGCTTCAGCGTTATCGATGTTTAGTAGTTCTACTTCGAATACTAGCGTTGAGTTAGCTGGGATAGTCGGTGTGTCTTGCTCACCGTATGCTAGCTCTGGCGGGATAACGAACTTGTACTTAGAACCGACTTGCATCAGCTGTACGCCTTCAGTCCAGCCTGGGATTACGCGGTTTAGTGGGAATGTTGCTGGTTCGCCACGATCGTAAGAGCTATCGAACTGAGTACCATCAGTTAGTGTACCTTTGTAGTGTACTTGAACGGTATCGGTGTCTTTTGGAGAAGCGCCTTCACCTTGTGTCATTACTTGGTAAAGTAGGCCAGATTCAGTTTGCTTAACGCCTTCAGTTTTAGCGAACTCAGCACGGAAGTCATCACCAGCTTTCTTCACTTCTGCAGATTT
Source organism: Vibrio sp. 10N.286.51.C3 (assembly GCF_003050065.1). Taxonomy (NCBI): domain Bacteria; kingdom Pseudomonadati; phylum Pseudomonadota; class Gammaproteobacteria; order Vibrionales; family Vibrionaceae; genus Vibrio; species Vibrio sp. 10N.286.51.C3. The sequence goes on from NZ_PIGC01000014.1 coordinate 6,160, forward strand.
TTCTGCCGCTTGTGCTTGCATCGTTTCAGCAACACGCTTGTCTAGAGCTTCAAGAGCTGCGCGAGTTTCTTCTTCGTTAAGTGCTGTTTTCTCTGCAAATACGTCTTCGATACCTTGAAGAACCATATCTTTGTCTAGGTTGATACCTAGCTCACTTGGCTTATCAATGCTTGTGCTTAGGTAGTTCGCGAAAGATACACCGATTGCGTAAGCCGCTTTGTCATCTTCTGTTTTAAAGTTTACTGCTTCAACTTTAACTTCTTCTACCTGTGGAGCTTCTGCCTTTGGTTCTTCTTTCTGACAACCAACTGCTAGCATAACCGTTGCGGCAAGCAGTGATACTTTTAAAACTGATTTCATTGAATTCTCCAATTAATGGCCAAGCCATTGGTTATTGTGCACAAATCTAATGATTAGATTGGTGTGAATACGTTAGTTATAACAATATACTAGTCATATGTCTTTCGACAAAAACCGGATTATTAGACGTGATGCAAATATTTTTCCATTCATTGCTATGTGCAATTGTCATCACCTTGTTAAATGGATGTTTTTTCTTCCAAGATGATGAGCAACGTTGGGAAATTGAACCCAACGGTGCCACCAGCTTTGCACTCAGCAGAGATGGACGCTTCGCCCTGCTCTACTCTCAGCAAAAACAACTACTGCTTTGGGATCTCGCCCAAAACCAAGAGTTGGCTCAGCTTGGCCCACAAGATCAGTTAGAAAACCAAGTATCACGTATCCGTATCTCGGACAATGGCCGTTTTGCCATTACCGCGAGCCAAATGAACTTCGCCGTTTGGGACTTATCTTGGACTCAAGCACAAGGGCTATGGTCTATCTCAGACGGCTTGATTCGCGATGTCGATATCTCTAGCAATGGTGAAAAAGTACTGCTTGGCCTTTCTAATGGCAAAGCCATCTATGTGGACTTAGTCACCGGACGCCGTCTGGAGTTCCTTGCTCACCGAGAAAAAGTGAATTCCGTGTCCCTTTCATCCAATGGTCGCTACGCCCTATCAGGGGGTAACGACTACAAAGCCTACCTTTGGGATACTGAGTCGGGCTTGGTATTGCGCTCCTTTGAGCATGAACAAAGAGTAGTACGAGTCGCGCTACAACGCGATGGTGAGCTGGCTTTTACCTCTGATGGCGGCAACCAAGCAATGATTTGGGATCTTGAAACGGGCGAACCTCAAGCACAACTGCAAAGCTGGTCTCGACAGTTGATTTTCTCGAGTGCTCGTTTTTCTGATGACGGCAGTATGTTGGTGACAGGCACACCATCTAGCCAAGTGAGTGTGTGGAATACTCAGGATGGCAAACGAATTTCTCGCCACGATGCTGAGCCACTAAAAGATGCTCGCCCTCCTCGTGCGGTAGTGTATGATGCAGCCTTTGATGATAAGAACCGTGTGATATCGGGCACCTCAGCGGGCATTGCCCAAGCTTGGAATGTGGATTAAGAACGATGACAGAAAAGCGAGTTGAACAACTAGAAAGCCGCGTTAATGACCTAGAGTGTCAGCTAGCTTTCCAAGAACAGACCATTGAAGAACTCAATGAAGCGCTTAGCCAACAGCAAATGTTGATCACGAGAATGCAAGATCAGATGAAGTTCGTGGTTGGCAAAGTGAAAAATATGGATGGCTCTAACCTAGCAGACGCATCAGAAGAGACGCCACCTCCACACTATTAAGTTCGATTCAAATGGGCTACTGCTCATTTGCCACAATTGAAAAACAAAGGGCGGCAGAAAATATCTGTCGCCCTTTGTTTATGTACTTGGTAATTTAATTTACGCCTGTATGAGATTACTCATCAGCATAAATCTTCACTTCTACACGGCCTTGAGTATCAACGCTTGCACGATACATCCCAGAGCTGTTCATACCAAAATGAATATCGCCTTGGTCATCGATAGCGATCAAGCCACCTTCCCCGCCCATGGTTTTCAGTTCACCTTGGATAATGTGTTCACAAGCGGTATGCACATCTTCTTTGAGATAACGCATTCGTGCCGCCACATCACTCGCAACCATCTTTCTTAAGAAGAACTCGCCCATCCCGGTTGTTGAGACAGCAACGTTGCCATTTTCAGCCATGGTTCCTGCACCAATAATCGGAGAATCCCCGACACGACCGTATTTCTTATTGGTCACGCCACCGGTACTGGTGGCTGCCGCTAAGTTGCCCGCTTGGTCTAATGCGACTGCACCGACCGTGCCGTACTTTTTGTCGTCAGGGTATTTCTCAGCTTGCTGTTCATCATATTTCGCTTCAGACAAAGCAAAAATGCCTTTCTCTTTCATCGACTGAAGCTGGTCATAACGGCGCTCAGTAAAGAAGTAGTCTTGCTCAGTAAACGTATATTCATGCTCAAACGCAAACTTCTCGGCGCCTTCACCAATCAATAGTACATGGTCGCTTTTCAGCATCACATCACGCGCAAGTTCAATCGGGTTTTTGATATGACGAACGCCTGCAATTGCCCCCGCATCCATTTCGCGGCCATGCATCACAGAAGCGTCCATTTCAACAAATTCATCATGCGTTAGAACCGAGCCTTTGCCGGCATTAAAGTGGGGACTGTCTTCCATCACCTTAACCGATGCGACTACCGCATCCAGAGCATCACCACCCGATTGCAATATTTTATAACCAGCCAAAACCGATTTTTCCAAAGCCTCGGTAATACCCGCTTTTAATTCATCGCTCATTTGCTCTCGCAAGATGGTTCCTGCACCACCATGAATGGCAATTGAAAAAGGCTGTGACATACAAACTCTCCACTGACGTCGTCTTATAATATTGTGCTATCAATACCACATCCATGGTTCGATGTCTGATAGCGAAAACCAAACTTTTTTCGAATGCTTAGACTTTCGGACACTTGGTTTGGTGGATAAAAGCGAGATCAAAAAGCTAGACTCCTAAACACAAAAAGCCTCCGCAAGGGAGGCTTTCAAGATTCTTAAACTAAACCGTTAATTCGGTATTAGTGAGAACCACAGCTACCGCCGCCGCAGCAGCCGTCTTTTTTCTCTTCACCGTGGTCATGGCCTTCGCCACCACAGCAACCGCCTTCGTGGTCATGATCGTGGTCGTGACCGCCACAGCCGCCTTCTTGGTGTACGTGACCGTGTTGAACTTCTTCTTCAGTCGCTTCACGAACCGCTACAACTTCAACGTCAAACGTTAGAGTTTGGCCAGCTAGCATGTGGTTACCATCAACAACAACTTCGTCGCCATCTACTTCAGTAACTTCTACTGGGATTGGACCTTGGTCAGTATCCGCTAGGAAACGCATGCCAACTTCGATTTGCTCAACACCTTGGAATACGTCAGCAGGAACACGTTGAACTAGTGCGTCGTTGTGCTCGCCGTATGCGTCTTCTGGAGTAACCGTTGCAGAGAACTTGTCGCCAGCTACTTTGCCTTCAAGCTCTTTTTCAAGACCTGTAATTAGGTTGTTGTGACCGTGAAGGTAATCTAGTGGAGCTTCTGCAGTTGATTGGTCAACTACTACGCCATCTTCAAGTTTCACTTGATATGCAACACTAACTACTACGTTCTTTTCAATTTTCATGAGAGCTCCAAGGAGGTTTGGACTAAGCTCGAACAGTTGAGCTTAGGAAAAATTCTGTACCCGGATATTATGGGGATCAATTAACGAAACTCAATCATTCAGGCTTAAAAATACCGATCATTTCTTGATTCGCGTGTTCAGATTTCTCTACAGTTTTCGGTTTACGCTGTTCTGTGAAGTCACAATCGACACATTCCACCAGCTCGATATTATTTTCAATCCACCAACGGAGTGTGTCTTGAGTATTACAACTTGGGCAGCTTGCTCCTGCGATAAAGCGTTTTTTCTGTTTCACGTTCTTATCCTTTACTACTCTGGATTCGTAGTTCTTCCACTCTAGATCTATTTAAGAAAAAGCAGAGACCACGTTTATTATTAGATTAGTTATCTAGACTGTTATTTCTTAGCTCAAGCTATATCTCTAAACTCAAGCTATTAGTTATCAATTCAGGCTACTGCCAATAGTTTCGAGACTGGTGATCGTTTTCCATCTCGTGTCCAAAAATCTCTTCAAGCTCTTTACGAGCCTCTTTCGCTCTTTGGGCCAACTCGGCATCTTCGTTATGCTGAGGCAGTAACTCTTTGAGCATACCATTATCCAACTTTCTAAAGTGTGCTTCTGCTCGCTTCGCTTTATATGGATGCATACCAAGTTCAGTCAATGTTTGACGACCTAAATCCAGTGCACCAAGGAAGGTTTCACGAGAGTAGTTACTCACACCGTGGTTAAGTAATTGATATGCTTCAACACGGCTTCGTGCACGAGCTAAGATCTTTAAGCGCGGGAAGTGCTGCTTACATAAATCGACGGTTTTCATGATTTCATCGGGAGAGTCAGTACACAGCACAATCGCCTCTGCTTTATCAGCACCAGCTGCGCGTAACAGCTCGAGGTGAGTCGAGTCTCCGTAAAATACTTTGTAGCCAAACTTTCTAAGGATATGGATTTGGCTGGCATCACTCTCAAGAACGGTAATACGAATCTTATTGGCATACATCAAACGACCAATGATCTGACCAAAACGACCAAAGCCTGCAATGATCACTCGAGGACTGCGATCGACAACATCCGAAGACATTGCGTTTTCGCTGATTTGGTTAAGTTGACGAGCAAAGAATCGGTCTTGCAGCTTGAGCATCAATGGCGTGGTCACCATCGACAAACTCACAACCACCAGTAAGAACGACACTTGTTCACCACTTAAGATACCTTGAGCACTCGCCGCGGTAAAAATAACGAAAGCGAACTCACCACCTTGGCTGAGAATCATCGCCATGCGACTACGGGCTTTGGCTTGAGTACCGAAAACACGAGCTAGCCCATACAGCACTAAGCCTTTCAAAACCACGAGAGCTAATACAGCAATCAGTATCGCGAATGGGCTTTCAGCAAGTAAGCCTAAATTCACCGCCATACCCACAGAGATGAAGAACAGACCAAGCAACAACCCTTTGAATGGGTCAATCGCAATTTCAAGCTCATGTCGATATTCACTTTCAGCCAGAAGTACGCCCGCTAGGAAAGTACCCAATGCCATCGACAAGCCAATCTGTTGCATGATGACGGCAATACCAATCACAAGTAACAGCGCTGCAACAGTAAATAGCTCACGCACACCACTCATAACGACGTAGCGGAACAAAGGCCTCAATAAGAAGTGGCCACCGACCAGCAGACCAATCACACCACCCAGCATCCAAAGCATGTCCGCCCAGCTGCCGCCTGTATTACCTGCTAGCAAAGGTAGCATTGCTAGCATAGGGATTACTGCAATATCTTGGAAAAGTAACACTGCAAAGCCAGACTGCCCCGCTTCTTTACCACCGAGTTCACGCTCTTCAATAACCCGCAACGCGATTGCGGTCGAAGACAAAGCTAAGCCCATACCTATCACTAGGCTAGTTTGCCACGTTAAACCGAACATACAGGCGATGGCGGTAATAATCAGGGTGGTGATCAGCACTTGCGCGCCACCCAGCCCGAGAATGGGGGCTCGCATCTGCCACAATTTTTTCGGGTTAAGCTCTAAGCCAATCAGGAAGAGCAGCAGTACTACCCCGAATTCGGAGAAGTGCAGAATCGCCTCTACGTCACTGATTAAGCCAAGTCCCCAAGGGCCAATCGCGACACCAGCTAACAAGTAACCGAGTACTGAACCCAAGCCAGCTCGCTGCGCGATAGGAACCGCAACCACAGCAGCCGCTAAAAATATAACGCTACTTTGTAGAAAATCATTAGTCAGAGCCATCATCTGCTCCTATATCTTGTAGCGGGTCTCGCAACCAATTTCGATACGCTTCTGCGTGTTGGTAACGCGTCATATCGGTAACATTTCGTGCCCAGTGTAAAACCAAAGGGGATATCCAATTCATCTGACACAAAGCAGCGGTAAGCTCGAATGGTTGCAAAATCTCTTGTAATGGATATTTATTATAGCCTGCGGCACCAAACGCCTCTTCTTTACCACCGGTTGTGATAACGCTACGCCAGTGTTTGCCCTTAAGTGCGCTTTGCTCACCAAAGGCAAAACCCTTACCTAACACGCGATCAAACCACTCTTTCAACAACGAAGGACATGAATACATAAACAAAGGGTGTTGGAACACAATCACATCATATTCAAGCAGCAACTCATGCTCGGAAGGCACATCAATAAAGAAGTCCGGATAGATGGCGTAGAGATCGTGGATTTTGACATTCCCAAGTGACTCTATCTTTTTAACCATGATCTGGTTAGCGATAGAGGTTTGCGGCTCAGGGTGCGCATAGATGACCAGCACCTTTGGCACGGGTTTGTCTGTCGAGGGAGTATTACTCATTCCTTTGAAACATTCCTTTGAAGGCTAAACGGTGGCAAGGCCACAAGAATTTAAGCAAAAGTTATTAATATGTTATTGGCATCATAACGCAAATTGCATTGTGATCGACTTTTATCTGGTTTCAGCCTACTATGCAGGCGTCTGTTCACCTCTAATTTCTATGCTATTTCAATTATGATTACTTTCTCTGATATTCAATTGCTACGCGGCGGTAAGCCACTCCTCGACCAAGCATCTGCGACTTTTCACCCTGGCGACAAGATCGGTTTGGTTGGTAAAAACGGCTGTGGTAAATCTACGCTATTCGCCTTAATTAAGGACGAACTGTCTATTGATGCAGGCTCATTCAGCAAACCTGCCCATTGGGAAATGGCTTGGGTTGCTCAAGAAACACCAGCATTAGAAAGAACAGCAATTGAATACGTGATTGATGGTGACCGTGAATACCGCGGCCTTGAAGATCAACTAGAGAAAGCTGAACAGGCCGACAACGGCACCTTGGTCGCAGAGATCCACGGCAAGATTGAAACCATTGGTGGCTACAGCATCAAGGCTCGCGCTGCCGAGCTGTTAGACGGTCTAGGCTTTAGCCAAGAACAAATGGCGTGGAACCTGACTCAATTCTCAGGTGGTTGGCGTATGCGTTTAAACCTAGCGCAAGCCCTACTGTGTCGCAGTGACCTACTGCTACTCGATGAACCTACCAACCACTTGGATTTAGACGCAGTAATGTGGCTAGAGCGTTGGTTACAAAGCTACCCTGGTACGCTAGTGCTTATCTCGCACGATAGAGACTTCTTAGACCCTATCGTCAACCGCATCGTGCATGTTGAAAATCAACAGCTCAATGAGTACACGGGTAACTACTCATCGTTCGAAACCCAACGAGCGCAAAAACTGATTCTGCAACAAGCGATGTACCAAAAGCAGCAGAAACAGATGTCTCACATGCAGAGCTACATTGACCGTTTCCGTTACAAAGCGTCAAAGGCTCGCCAAGCGCAAAGCCGTATTAAAGCGCTAGAGAAAATGGAACAAGTACTACCTGCTCAGTTTGATAACCCATTCAGCTTTGAGTTTAGAGAGCCAGACGCACTACCAAACCCAATCATGATGATGGATGAGGTATCTGCGGGCTACGACGACAACCTAATTCTAGAAAAGATTCGCTTGAACCTAGTACCGGGCAGTCGTATTGGTTTGCTTGGTCGAAATGGTGCTGGTAAATCCACGCTGATTAAGTTGCTTTCAGGCGAACTGAAACAACAAGGCGGCGAACTGAGCTATTCGCAAGGCGTTAAGATTGGTTACTTTGCACAGCACCAATTGGAAACGCTGCACCCTGAAGAAACCCCGCTGCAACACATGATGCAGATTGCGCCTAAACACACCGAACAACAACTGCGTGATTACCTAGGTAGCTTCGGTTTCCAAGGTGAAAAAGCGCTCGATAAAGTAGCACCTTTCTCCGGTGGTGAAAAAGCACGTTTAGTATTAGCGCTACTGGTATGGCAAAAACCAAACCTGTTGCTACTCGATGAACCAACCAACCACTTGGATCTCGACATGCGTCAAGCGCTGACTTTTGCCCTGCAGACGTTTGAAGGCGCAATGGTTATCGTATCGCACGACCGTTACCTATTGCGTGCAACTACCGATGATTTATACCTTGTACACGACCGCCAAGTAGCACCGTTTGATGGTGACTTAAGCGATTACTACAAGTGGCTAACCGAACAGCAGAAAGTTGAGCGCAAAGAAGCACAAGCATTGGCACCAGCAAAAGACGGTGCCAACAGTGCAGCAGCGAAAAAAGAGCAAAAACGTAAAGAAGCCGAGTTCCGTAAACTGACGGCACCACTGCGTAAAAAGCTTACTCAATTTGAAAAACAGATGGATAAATTAACTCAGGCTCTTGAAGAAGCCGAGCAAGAATTATCCGACACTTCACTGTATGAAGCTGAAAATAAGGCTAAACTGAATAAAGTACTCGCTCTCCAAGCGAGCAGTAAGTCACAGCTAGAAGAAGTTGAAATGGATTGGATGTCCACTCAAGAAGAGCTTGAGCAGATGGAACAGGATATGGATAGCTTATGAGCCCAGAGCACGCCCCAATATCACTAACACTGGAACGACTATGGCAATTTAGCCTTCAGTACTACAGTGTGCGCGGTGTAAAGGATGCGTGCCTAGCTTTGCAAAACCAGTTCCACGGCAACGTCAATTTACTGTTGCTTCTCAAATGGCTTGATGAGCAGCAATTGTCTTTTGCTGAAGAAGAGTGGCACAAAGTACAACAATGCTTGAGCCGCTCTGAAACCCTGCTTCATAGTTATCGAGAGCTACGTAAACACCTCAAAGCACACGTTGTCGACTCACTATACCGTGAAGCCTTACAGTTTGAGTTACAGCTTGAAAAGCAACAACAGTCCGATCTCGTCGACTGTATAAACTCCCTACAGCTTTACGCTAACCAGCAATCACCGCTCGCGTTTCAGTACTGTCGTTTATTAGGAGCAGAAAACCTCTACGACGCTTTTTCTGAACCAGCACCTCAGCCCTAGCTCATTCTCTTTCCTTTTTCTTCAATCAAGATCCAAGCTTAACTGCGCCCTGTCTCTCTTCATTTGCATGCACTGACTAATACGCACAATTAAGTGTTTAACGCACCTAACATTGATATTATTCAACTGGTTACCCATAGCCTGTTTTTGTGTCTCGTATAAGTGAAAGCCTTGCGCTTATGCCGAGAATCAACCAAGCTCAAATAAAAACGTGGGCGTTTCACTGCAAGCTCAACACGTTATCAAAGCCCATCAAAGAAGCATGGATCGTTTTTATGACAATATTTACCGCAGCCGCTGGTCTCTCTAATCCGCACTTACAAACCTTAGTGCCACGGTTTATTAGAAAACAGGCGCTGTTTCATCCTCACTGGCAAACCTTAGAAACTCCCGATGGTGACTTTCTTGATCTTGCTTGGAGCGAATCACCAGACTGTGACAACCCAAGCAATGATGATCGAAGTAACAAGCCGATATTCGTTCTATTCCATGGTTTAGAAGGTAGCTTTGAGAGCCCTTACGCCAACGGACTGATGAATGCGTTTGCTAAGGATGGTTGGTTGTCCGTGATGATGCACTTCAGAGGTTGCAGCGGAAAGCCAAATCGCTTAGCTCGTGCTTACCACTCTGGAGAAGTCGAAGATGCGCGCTTCTTTTTAAGGCATCTACACTCAAGGTTTCCCAATAACCCTAAGGTTGCGGTTGGCATATCGCTAGGCGGCAACATGTTGGCTAATTATCTCGCCGACTATGCTGATGATCCGTTAATCTCAGCGGCGACGATTGTTTCAGCCCCCTTTGACCTTGCTTGTTGTTCAAGCCGTATTGAACAAGGCTTCTCCAAACTCTATAAGAAGTACCTGCTCAATTCTTTGAAATCGAATGCATTGAAGAAACACAAGCTGCTGCAAGAGAAGATTGGTATATCAGCGGAAAGCATCAAGAAGATCGACAAGCTGTATGAGTTTGATGAGCGAATTACTGCGCCTCTGCACGGCTTCAAGAATGCACAAGATTATTATGCTCAATGCTCTGCCTTGCCGAAGTTGAATCGGATTAAGCTACCCACACAGATCATTCATGCGAAAGATGACCCTTTCATGACTGACGATGTGATTCCAAAATTCGTTCTACCTGACAATATCGATTATCGTCTGTTTCAAAAAGGCGGCCATGTGGGGTTCATTACCGGTAGCACGCTCAAACCAAGGTTTTGGTTAGAAGAAGCATTACCCGCCTACTATGAAAGTATTCAAGATTCGGCATAATGGCCGAGCCTTTTAAGGGCTGAGTGATAGGCGTCGCTAGACACACTAATCAACACATCAATAAACCTATTTATGAACATAAAAGAGAGAAGTATTTATGATCATCCCATGGCAAGACATCGCACCAGAAACGCTGGAAAACCTCATTAAAGAATTCGTGCTACGTGAAGGCACAGACTACGGTGACGTAGAGGTTTCACTGCAAAACAAAATTGACCAAGTGAAACATCAATTAGCCTCAAAGGAAGTCAGCATCGTGTTTTCTGAGCTGCATGAAACCGTTGATATTCAAGTCACAAAACGCTTCTAAGCTGCGCTCATAAAGGAGCCGTGTTATAGTGGTAAACGATTGCTAACAAGTAAGTTACTCAAAAGACAAGGGTTGTCATGTCCGCTAAACATCCAATTATTGCGGTGACGGGTTCATCTGGAGCCGGCACCACCACTACCTCAGAAGCCTTCCGCAAAATGTTCAATATGATGGACGTGAAGGCAGCTTGGGTTGAAGGGGATAGTTTCCATCGCTTCACTCGACCAGAGATGGATGTCGAGATCCGTAAGGCGCGCGAGCAAGGTAAGCACATCAGCTACTTTGGTCCACAAGCTAACGATTTTGGCGCATTAGAAGAGTTCTTCCGTCAATACGGAAATGAAGGCACGGGTAAAGTCCGTAGCTATCTACATACCTTCGATGAAGCCGTTCCTTACAACCAAATGCCCGGCACCTTTACGCCATGGCAAGAGATCCCTGAAAACTCGGATGTGATGTTCTACGAAGGCCTTCATGGTGGCGTAGTCGATGGCGACATTAACGTCTCGCAACACGTCGATCTGCTTATCGGCATGGTACCGATCGTAAACTTGGAGTGGATCCAGAAATTCGTTCGTGACACACGCGATCGTGGGCACTCTCGCGAAGCGGTGATGGATTCTATTGTTCGCTCAATGGATGATTACCTTAACTACATTACCCCGCAGTTTTCGCGTACTCATATCAACTTTCAGCGTGTCCCTACCGTAGATACATCGAATCCACTTAACGCCAAGGGGATTCCAAGTTTAGACGAAAGCTTCGTAGTTATACGTTTGCGCGGCATCAAAAACGTCGATTTCCCTTACCTTTTGGCTATGATTGATGGCTCATTTATGTCACGTCATAACACGCTCGTGGTGCCAGGAGGCAAGATGAGTTTTGCTATGGAGCTCATTGTAAGGCCAATTCTACAACAACTAATCGAAACCGGAAAAATAGGTTAACAAAACGACATTCTGGTTGATTACTTTTCATACCGTGATCATGTGCACAATTTTGCGTAAAAAATCGTAGCTTGGTCACGATTAAAATCAAGAAATAGTACCTGAAAAAGGATACTATTCTTAAACGAAACACAAGATAGCTTGCAGCACTCAACGAGTGCTCTTATCCTAACTGAGTCAATTCAGGCTTAGCTAAAATACGGAAAGCGGCAAGCATACCCTGCAGAGGAAGTGAGATATTATGGTTCTAGGTAAACCTCAAACCGATCCAACATTAGAGTGGTTCCTTTCACACTGTCATATTCATAAGTACCCTTCAAAAAGTACTTTGATTCATGCTGGTGAAAAGGCAGAAACCTTGTACTACATCGTTAAAGGTTCTGTGGCTGTTCTTATCAAAGACGAAGAAGGTAAGGAAATGATTCTTTCTTACCTAAACCAAGGCGACTTCATCGGTGAACTTGGACTTTTCGAAGAAGACCAAGAGCGTACTGCGTGGGTTCGTGCTAAATCTCCTTGTGAAGTAGCTGAAATTTCTTTCAAGAAATTCCGTCAACTTATCCAAGTGAACCCAGATATCCTGATGCGCCTTTCAGCGCAAATGGCAAACCGTCTACAAGTAACTAGCCAAAAGGTTGGTGACTTAGCGTTCCTTGACGTTACCGGTCGTATCGCTCAAACGCTACTTAACCTAGCGAAACAGCCAGATGCAATGACTCACCCTGATGGCATGCAAATCAAGATCACTCGTCAAGAGATTGGCCAGATCGTTGGTTGTTCTCGAGAGACAGTAGGTCGTATCTTGAAGATGCTTGAAGAGCAGAACCTAATTTCTGCACACGGTAAAACTATCGTGGTATACGGCACTCGTTAATCTCGATTAACTGAGCCAAAAATTTGAAAGCCACCAAATGCAAATTTGGTGGCTTTTTTGTTTTCTTAAGATCCAGAGAGCAGATGCGAGATGCGAGAAGAACTCACAGAATCCTATTTGTAAACTTCCTCGAAGCGAAGCGTACTCGCATATCTAGGATAAGTCCGTTCTCGTACCTTTTATTAACTGTTGGTGCTCTCAAAGATCTTATCCGCCGATGCGGCCACAAAACCGGTGTAAAGCTCACCGTTAGCCATCGCATAACGCTTAGCGAACTCATAGAAGCCGCCTGGAATCATCTCATTGCCTTCAACAAATGAAACTGGGACTTTGTCTGCCATTGTTGATGATTGCTCTAATAAGACCTCTGGAGAGCCTTTAACCTCACCGCCAGATGCGTTGATAGTAAAGCCAGACTCGCTCAGGTAGTCATTCACCACCTGCACTTCATCAAAGTTATTCAGCTGGTTCACACTTACCGTAAAGTGGTTTGCACCATATCCATGAGCCGCTAGCCAAGATGCGTATTCGCTCTCTTTAGCTAGTGCTTGGAAATCAGCGAAGCTCAAATTCCATTGGCGACCACCAAACAAGAACTCATGACCTTGAAGCTTGCTTGCATCAACCTGCTCAACTAACTTAGCAACGATCTGTTGTAATTCACTAGAACACTCTTCGACCTTCAATTCACTAATGAACACTTTTGGCTGCTTCGGGTCTGGGTGCTCATAGTGTTTAGCCACTAGCTTCTTGCTCTCAAACAGGTAGTCGCCACACGCCTTGTAACCCAGTTCAAGGAAAGGCTTAGCTAGTGTTTCAATACCGAGAGGGGCAACATTAAAAGTACGCAGTGCAATATGGTCGTTGATCAGCGCTTCATCTTCTTTCAGCAAGTGATGCACTTTCTCAGCCGATGGACACAGCCTGTGAATGTAATCGTCCCATAGTGATTTAAAGAGTAGATCGGGCGTCATGGTGACTCCTTGTCAGAGGTTCTAGCAAGCTAGTAATTTGGATTAGAAAGGGAGAGGCTGAGACACAGAGTCAGCAGCCATCAGCCTGTGACATACTTGTTCTATTATTATCTACCGCCCAATCTAGGTGTCGGACGTGATGGAAAAGGGAAGCGATAACACCACTTCCCTATTTCAAGCTTAACCAATGAGCCTAAGACTCATTAGCCTAAATTAAAGCTCAATACCTGGGCTAAACGATGCTGGTAGTTGAGTTTCGCTACCTTCCATTGAAGCCATAGGGTAAGCACAGTAGTCAGCTGCGTAGTAAGCACTTGGGCGTAGGTTGCCTGAAGCACCCGGACCACCAAACGGTGCATCACCACTTGCGCCTGTTAGCTGACGGTTACGGTTAACAATACCCGCACGGATATGGTCAACGAAGTATTCCCATTCAGAATCGTCTGTTGATACAAGGCCTGCAGACAAACCAAAGCGTGTGTCGTTAGCTAATTCAACCGCTTGCTCTAGCGATTGGTAGCGAACCACTTGCAACAATGGGCCGAAGTACTCTTCATCTGGCAGTTCAGCAATGTTGGTTGCATCGATAATACCCGGAGAAACAAACGCCGCTTCGCCCGCTTTTGCTTCGACTAGGCTGACACCACCTAGTGATTGCAGATTAGCTTGCGCGTCCAGAATGAACTTAGCTGCCGCTTCAGAGATTTGTGGGCCCATGAAGGGTGCAGGCTCAGCGAATGGCTGATCAACACGAATCTTCAAGGTAGCCGCAACGAGCTTATCGAGCAATTGATCGCCCTTCTCGCCAACAGGAACATACAAGCGACGAGCACACGTACAACGTTGACCTGCACTGATGAAAGCCGATTGAATAATGGTATAAACCGTCGCGTCAGCATCACCAAATTGGTCACTGATCACCATCGGGTTGTTGCCACCCATCTCTAGCGCCAGCATCTTGCCCGGTTGACCTGCGAATTGACGGTGAAGGATATGACCGGTATTAGCACTACCCGTGAATAGCACGCCATCAAGACCTTTAGCATCGGCTAGTGCGATACCTGTCTCTTTCGCGCCTTGCACTAGGTTGATCACGCCAGCAGGAAGGCCAGCTTCTTGCCATAGCTTCATCGCAAACTCACCTGTCCAAGGTGTCTGCTCTGACGGCTTAAATACCACGGTATTACCAGATAGCAGTGCTGGAACAATATGACCGTTAGGTAGGTGACCTGGGAAGTTGTAAGGGCCAAATACCGCCATAACACCTAATGGACGATGGCGCAGTACGATTTGGTTACCCGCCGCTTCACGCGAAGCTTCGCCTGTACGCTCGTGGTATGCACGAATAGAGATAGCGATTTTACCCGCCATTGCGCCCGCTTCAGTACGAGTTTCCCAAATCGGTTTCCCCGTCTCTTTTGCAATAATCTGTGCTATCTCTTCGCTGTTCTCTTTTACTTTATCAGCAAAGTTCAACACGACCGCTTCACGCTCTGCAAAGCTCAGTTTCTTCCAAACTAAGAACGCATCACGAGCCGCTGCTACTGCAGATTCAACCTGCGCTGGTGTTGCACTATCGCCTTGCCACACGACTTCATTGTTGTATGGGCTTACTGATGTCATGGCGTCGCCTTGACCTGCCACCCACTGTCCTGCTATCCACTGAGTCATACTTCTATCCTTAAAATCTTCGACAGATAATCGCCGCTCTTATTGAGCCAACATGCGAACGAATTCGCCTTCTTTTACTTCAAGAGCGCTTGCTACTTCAGATGATAAAATCACTGTGTCGCTTGCTTGGTCATACGCGCCTTTCGCGGCTACTGCGCGGAAGTTCTCAAACGAGGTATTACCAATTAGGAAGTCTTTAGAGCTGGAGTGCTCTGCAATTTGAACCTGAGCTCGAATCGCATGACGCACTGATTCAATGTTTCTTAAATCACACTCAACCGTTGGGCCTGCATCAAAGATGTCGACATAACCGCGGTTAGTGAAACCTTCACGTTCCAACAACTTAAGTGCTGGGCGTGTATTATCATGTACCTCTCCAATCACCGCCTGAGCTTCTTTGCTCAGTAGGTTCACGTAGATAGGCAGCTTCGGCATTAGGTCAGCAATGAAACCTTTCTTACCGATACCAGTTAGGTAATCTGCAAGCGTGAAATCAATTGAGAAGAAGTGCTCTTGCAGCCATTGCCAGAAAGGTGAGTTACCTTCCGCATCCGATACACCACGCATCTCAGCAAAAATCGTTTTCGAGAAACGCTCTGGGTGCTCAGACATGATCAGGAAGCGACACTTCGACATCAAACGACCATTCAATCCACCACGGAAAGCTGGGCGCAAGAACAGTGTGCAGATCTCACTGCATCCTGTGTAGTTATTACCGAAAGTCAGTAGCTTCACGACGTTATTCACGCCAAGCTTTTGCGATGAGTGAACCACTTTGCTGATGTGGTAAGAGTAAAACGGAACATCCCAGCCAATTGAGGCTTCGATGCCTGTCGTACCAGCGACTTCTCCCGTTTCAGTGTCGAAGCCAACCATTAGATAGCCTTCATCACCGGGTTCAGTCACGTCTTGTTTAGCAAAGCTGTATTCAGAGTGAGTAATTCGGTTAGTTAACAGTTCTTCGTTAACCGGAAGAGATGTGAATCCGTGACCAGATTCAACCGCGCAGGTATGCAGCGCATCGTAATCAGATAATTTTATTGGGCGAACAACTAGCATCAATATTCCCTCCAGATGCAAAACAGGCCCAAAACCAGAAGCTTGGGCCTTTAGCAGTACGTCATGGGATCGCTCTAATGGCGATCATTCCTATGACGCCGCTCAGGCTAAACTAGCGTAGCGATTGCTTTGTCTAGTTTTGATAAACCTTCTTCAATTTCTTGTGTAGTGATAACCAGTGATGGTGTGAAACGAACCACGTTTGCACCCGCAACCAGTACCATCAAGCCTTGTTCGCCTGCTGCTACTAATACATCACGAGCACGACCTTGCCATGCTTCATTAAGCGCAGCGCCTAGCAATAGGCCTTTACCGCGAACTTCACTGAATATTTGGTATTTGTCGTTAATCTTAGCTAAACCATCACGGAATAGTGCTTCGCGTTCTTTCACGCCAGCCAACGTTTCAGGTTGGCTTACTACGTCAACAACCGCTTCAGCAACGGCACACGCCAGTGGGTTACCACCGTAAGTAGAACCGTGCGTACCCACTTTTAGGTGTGTCGCAAGTTCAGACGTTGTTAGCATTGCGCCGATTGGGAAACCGCCACCTAGTGATTTCGCTGTGCTTAGGATGTCAGGTGTTACACCTAGACCTTGGTAAGCGTAAAAGTTACCTGTACGGCCATTACCTGTTTGTACTTCATCAAAGATAAGCAGCGCATTGTGTTTGTCACACAGTTCACGAACCGTGTTCACGAACTCAGATGTTGGAGAGATGATACCGCCCTCGCCTTGCAGAGGTTCCATCATGATTGCACATGTGCGATCTGAGATGTGCGCTTCTAGCGCTGCAATATCGTTGTAAGGCAGGTGAGTTACATCGCCCGGTTTAGGACCGAAGCCATCAGAGTAAGCCTCTTGACCACCGACCGTTACGGTAAAGAAAGTACGACCGTGGAAACCTTGTTTGAATGCAATGATTTCAGATTTCTCAGGACCGTGAACATCTGCTGCCCAACGACGAGCTAGCTTCAATGCTGCTTCGTTCGCTTCTGCACCAGAGTTGGCAAAGAATACTTTTTCTGCAAAACATACGTCTGTTAGCTTCTTCGCTAGACGTAATGCAGGTTCATTGGTCATTACATTACTTAAATGCCAAATCTTGTTTGCTTGCTCAGTAACCGCGTTAACCATTGCTGGGTGACAGTGACCCAAACAGCTCACAGCGATACCACCAGCAAAGTCGATATACTCTCGGCCTTGTTGGTCCCAAACGCGTGCGCCTTCCCCTTTTACCGGGATCATTTCCATTGGGTTATAACAAGGCACCATCACCTCATTAAACAGACTACGTTCTACTTTTTTTTCCACTGTCATCGTACATTCCTTCTCGATACCGCAAGCTTCGCAAATAAGCGTACTGGTTCATAAGTGAGACAAAGATATTTTCTCTCGCCATAATCCCGCTGCAGCATTATATTTACATTTAATTAACGTTTTCAATAGTAGATTATTCTTTAGCCATCCCTAACAACCAGCTAAACGTCACTACCTATGACTATTTATGCATCAATTAATCTGTTTTATGAAGCTTTTTTTACCTAAACGCATAACCAGTAATAGCAAAGCCTTACTGGCATTGCGGTATATAGGGTTCGAGACGAAATAAGGCGAATAATTTTGCATAGGCTAAAAACTTAGCCTGAAGAGAGAGAAATGTTATAAAAAGTGATCGGCGTCAGAGGAGTAAGAGACGCGTAGCGCCCGAATTTAAACGCTTAACGAATGGGCTAACAGGTTCAACTGGCTTATTTAGACGGAGAAAGAGTCAAATTTAAACACTCAACGCGCTAAGAAGTTAGCGAGAAGCTGGTGTCCTTGCTCTGTTTTAATCGACTCTGGGTGAAATTGTACAGCATCAATCGGCAAGGTTTTATGTTGATAACCCATGATTTCATCCATGCTGCCATCTTCAAATTCCGTCCAAGATGTCAGTTCAAAGCAGTCAGGTAGCGTGCCATTTTTCACCACTAGAGAATGGTAACGTGTCACGGTTAGAGGGTTATTGAGCCCTTGAAAAACACTCTTGCCATTGTGGCGTATCGGAGAGGTTTTACCGTGCATCACTTGTCTGGCTCTCACCACTTCACCACCAAACACTTGGGCAATGGCTTGATGACCAAGACACACTCCTAAGAGCGGCAGTTTACCAACGAAGTGTTCGATGACTTGTAGAGAAATGCCCGCATCATCCGGTGTACAAGGACCCGGCGAGATAACAAGATGACTAGGATTTAGCGCTTCGATGCCCGCAATATCAATCTCATCGTTGCGAACAACTTTTACAGTTACCCCTAACTCACAGAAATACTGATACAAGTTATAGGTAAAGGAGTCGTAGTTATCGATGATAAGTAACATGGGTCGAAATCGTTTGCTAAATACTAAAGGATTGGGAGATATAGGGGCGGTATTGTGCAATACCCATAGCGAAAGGCAAGTGGAAACTGCATTTCGCCAATAATTAAGGCCAACCTAAGTTGACCTTAATTGTTTACAGATAGCCTTAAGTTACCTGAATTGGCTTGCTTGTATGGCTTGCCAATCTACTTACGATTTAGCTACTTGCGACGACGCCACATTGCTAGACCAAACAATGACATCAATGCACCCAAGCCGAATGAACCGCCGACTCTGAGCTCAAGAACCGCAGGATCATGATCCGATGAACGGAAGTGATCTTGGTACTTAGGCAGATCGCCTTTATACTCTTCGTTGTAGTCAAACAACGTCGATTCGCCACCGTTAATGTGCCAGTCAGTTGCATCCACAACCATGTCTTTCAGGCTGTCGCTGATCAACAGGTGATCCAGTGCGCCCACTTCGTCATTGTATGAGTAGCTCCAGCTGTCTGGGTGCTTTTGAGCCACAGCATTAATGTAACCGTAGTTCTTAGTAATCACCGCGCCGTTATCACCAAACTGTTCAACACCATCAATGTAAGTGTTACGAGCCGCTTTGATTTGCTTACCGTATTTCTCTTCAGAGTAATCCGTTAGCACCAGCATTGGATCTTCCATGCCGTACGAGTTCATATCACCCAGGATCACTTTGTGACCTTTGATACCATCGAGCGCTTCACCCAGTGCCACCGCCGCAGCTACGCGGAAGTTCTCACATGAGCCTTGCTTGTCGGCATCAACACCACCTTGACCACCCTGTTCAACCGGTGCTGCATCTTCCCAACACTTAGAGCCTTTAGATTTAAAGTGGTTAATCGCTACGGTCAGTTTCTCTTTGGTACCTTTGACCTTGAAGGTTGGCGCTAATGAGTCACGCTGGTAGTTCTTACCGTCCTCAATCACCTTACCTGAATCGTCTAACACCTCTGGTGCTTGTTGGCTTGGCATCGCGATAACGCGGCTGTCTTTTAGCTTAACTACCTTCTTACGGTAAATAACACCCGTTGTGATTACGTCAGTACCAATCGAGTCCATCTCGTCGGTTACGCCATCTTCATTTGAATCAACAGCGACAAACGTATAACGGTCTTTCTTACGCTCAATGCGATCATTCAGCTGGTTAACAAGCTGTTGAATCGCTGAACCTTCACCAAAGCCGTTGTTCTCAATTTCCATCAAACCAATGATGTCAGCGTCTAGACGAAGAATCGCGTTCACAATCTTCTCTTGCTGCATTTCAAACTCAGTGATGGTGTTCGCGCCACGGTTGTTGCCGTGCTGGTTCGCGTCACCGCCAAATGGAGAGTTGAAGTAGTTCAATACATTGAAGGTCGCAATACGCAGGTCACCTTCATCCATGTCTGGTTTGTCAGTACGTGGGTCGTTACGAACGAAGTTTTCAGCCGAGATCTGGTTAGTCGCAATTAAACGGTATTCACCGTAGCTGTAAGTCAACACACCTTCTAGGCCGACAATGGTGTCATCGATACGGATGTAGTCTTCGGTCGAACCATCTTGGTCGATGTCGGTACGGCCAAAATCTGGGTAGAAAGGAACTTGTCCGTCACCCGCTTTTTGATCCGTTTCAACGAAAAGGCGACGATCAGCGTTGTCTTCTGTTTGTTGTTTCGCTTCATCAGAACCGGCAGCAAAAAGCTGGTTCGGCTGCATGTTGATACGCTCATGGGCTAATACCATGTTGTTACGACGACCTGCGTAGTCATAACCGAAGGTACGCGTCACTCGCATATCAAGCGCTTCGGTTGTTTTCAGCAACATGCCTTCGTAGCGTTCAAGCGTTGCAGCGAAGTTCTCATCACTGTCTAGCGCTTCAATCACCGTCGCTTCAGGGGATTGCTGTTCGCCCTGCTTTAGCCATTGGTTGTTTTCAACTTTAAGCTGAGTGTGGCTGTAGTATTCTTGAACCTTACCTTTCACACACACCACATCACCCGCAACTAAATCTGAGCTTGACTGGTTAGTGTGAATAAATAGACCTTCAGAGGTACTTGAATTGAAGTCATCCTCAATCGCTTGCAGATAGAAGCCTTTGGTTAGGCCAGTAGTCACTGCGCTAACTACACCTTTTACGAAGTATTCATCGTCGGTGATGTACGGGTAGCCATCGATGAACGGTGATGTTGCACCCTCGCCTTGGATCTCTTGAATGGTGGTAAATACCGGGTCTGAGCCATCTTGTGTGCAAGTAAAGGCTTCTGGCAGCTCAACACTGTCTAGTGAACCTAGCCCTTCAATACTGTCTTTTGGTAGCGATACCCATTGTGAAGCATCAAACGTCGCAGAAGGTGTTTGTGTCGCACGAACCAAAGTAACATCTTTGCCCCAGTCCACATCGCCCATCAAACCAACAACATCATGCACCGAACCATCTGCATTCAAGATAGCTAGCGGGTCGTCACCATTATGATTAGCCAATGAAGCATTTAGAATGTCAGCGACCGCCTTAATCTCATCACTAGCACTGGTATGAGCAACAACAAGCACCTCACCGGGCGCTAAAACGTGGCCATCTAAAGGTAAAGTGGCGCCCCATGATCCGTTGCCATTGGCAGACTTCGCCAGTGAGTAACCATCTAAGTTAATGCTGCTATCGCCGTTATTGGCGATCTCAACCGCTTTGTTGTAGCTGCCGCCTTCCACATATTGTGAAATAAACAAATCAGCGTGTGCGCTTGTGGTTAACAAGCTACCAATTGCCACTGCTAGCAATGAAGGTTTGTGTAAAAGAGCCATCCGTTTCACCTGAGTTCATTGATTTATAGTCACTGCCATCTATGGGCAGTCATGTATTTTGTGGTAACTATCAGGTTTATTTATGAAAGGAATAAGTCAGTTGGCAAGAAAATGAGGAACTTATCACTTTGGAATCATCAATTGTTTGGCACGTTATATATTTCCAACATATATAGAAATGAGTATGAATTTATAAAGTTCAGAAGTGCTGAATAAGATCACCTGCACAGCATTAATATGATGGATATGCTAGTCAGATACTGCGTAAATTATCAATTCAAACAAGGGGGTTTCGAGGAAGGTAAATGGAATGGGCATTAAAAAGCCCAAAGTAAACAAAAGCTACTTTGGGCTCAAATTTTCAAGCGAGTCGTGTTAGTTCACCCTATGGGCGAGTAACAAAACCTACTGCTTCGTATGCTTTTTTCAGTGTTACTGCAGCACGCTCAGACGCTTTTTCAGCACCCGCTTTCATTACTGCGTCCATGTAAGCACGATCAGCACGGATACGGTGGTATTCAGCTTGAATCGGCTCAAGCATCTCAACTAATGCTGCGCCTACATCTTTCTTGAATGGACCGTACATCTCAACACCTTGGTATTGCGCTTCGATCTCTTCAAACGTTTTACCTG
Organism: Vibrio sp. 10N.286.51.C3; assembly: GCF_003050065.1. Classification (NCBI taxonomy): domain Bacteria; kingdom Pseudomonadati; phylum Pseudomonadota; class Gammaproteobacteria; order Vibrionales; family Vibrionaceae; genus Vibrio; species Vibrio sp. 10N.286.51.C3. The sequence goes on from NZ_PIGC01000014.1 coordinate 28,030, forward strand.
TCGCTGCTGAGTAAAGACCCATTAGGTTAGAGATACCCGCTTTGTTTTCCCAATCGTGAGCAATACGTGGCGGTGTTTCTGCATCAGTTTGCGCTTTGTTGATCTTCTTGATGATCGACTTAGGCTCTTCTAACAGAGTAATCACGTTCTTACGGTTATCATCCGACTTAGACATCTTCTTAGTCGCATCTTGCAGGCTCATTACACGTGCATTCACTGTTGGAATGTAAGGTTCTGGCACTTGGAAGATTGGCGTTTCAGGACCGTAGATGTTGTTGAAACGAGTTGCGATATCACGCGCTAGCTCTAGGTGTTGTTTCTGGTCACTACCTACTGGCACTTGGTGAGCACCGTAAAGCAGGATGTCTGCAGCCATCAACACTGGGTAGTCGTATAGGCCTACGTTTACGTCGTTTGAGTGACGTGCAGACTTATCTTTAAACTGAGTCATACGGCTCAGTTCACCCATTTGCGTGTAACAGTTAAGAAGCCAACCAAGTTGAGCATGCTCTGGTACGTGTGACTGAACAAATAGCGTGCTCTTCTTTGGATCAACACCGACAGCAAGACAGATTGCGAGTGCGTCTAGAGTCGCTTCATGCAGTGCTTTCGGGTCTTGGCGAACCGTAATTGCGTGAAGGTCTACAACACAGTATTGGCAATCGTAATCATCTTGCATCTGTTGCCATTGACGTAGAGCACCCAAGTAGTTACCGATACTTAGTTCACCAGATGGTTGAACACCACTCAATACGATGGGCTTGCTCATGGTTTTAATTCCTTTGCTTATTCGCTAAGTTTATTGAACGCTTAGCTTCTTAACTTAAATATAGAAAAGCCGCACAGCTCTTTCTGCGCGGCTCATCCAGTGTACTCATTGATAAGTATTTTGCTAGTGGGTTAGCTAACTTTTGTCCGCTTTATGCTGAAACTAGAACGACATCTAGTAATTGAGCAACGTTATCCGCCACATAGTCAGGGTTTGATGCTGAAATTGGCTCACCGTGATTGTAGCCATAAGTCAGACCAAACGAGTGGCAACCCGCATTCTTAGCCGCTTTGATGTCGTTGCTTGAATCACCAACCATCAACATCTCTTCCGCTTTAACGTTGTGCTTTTCTAGCAACCAGTTCAGCGCTACTGGATTCGGTTTTTTCTCTGGGAAAGAGTCGCCGCCTAAAACATCAACAAAGTACTTATCGATACCGTGTTGCGCCAGAACGTCGGGTACAAACTTCGATGGTTTGTTGGTCACAAGCGCCATAGTGAAACCCGCATTATGCAGCTCTGCCAGCGTCTCTTTTACTGATGGGTAAAGGTGGCTCAGCTTGTGGCCGCCCTGCTCGTAGAAATCATCAAACAAAATGCGTGCTTTCTTCAACAGCTCAGGATCTAGGCTTGGATCAACAGTTAGGTTACGGCTGAGTGAACGCCCGATAAGCACGTCAGCACCATTGCCAACATAGTCGCGAACTTGTTCTTCACTCACTGAAGGGAAACCCAGCTCCTGACAAGCTTGGTCAGCGGCGACAGCTAAATCAGGCACGCTGTCTAACAAGGTTCCATCCAAATCAAAGGCGATCAGTTTTATTGAGCTTAATGACATCTTACTTTCCTATTAATTATATTCGTCTTATGTGTTGAGCGATAAGACGTAAAAAAGGGGCCAATGAGCCCCTTAATATTAAATCTATCTGTAGTTTTACGATTATGCGTTTACTTTTGCAAGCTCTGCACGCATCTCATCAATCACTTCTTTGTAATCCGGTTGGTTGAAGATAGCAGAACCCGCAACGAACATATCTGCACCCGCTTCTGCGATTTCACGGATGTTATCCACCTTCACACCGCCATCAATCTCAAGGCGAATGTCGCGGCCTGACTCATCAATCAGCTTACGAACAGCACGTAGTTTATCTAGCGTGTGAGGAATGAAAGATTGACCGCCGAAGCCAGGGTTCACAGACATTAGTAGAATCATGTCTACTTTGTCCATGATGTAATCTAGGCAAGAAAGCGGTGTTGCAGGGTTAAGAACCACACCCGCTTTACAACCGTGCTCTTTGATGAGCTGTAGAGTGCGATCGATGTGCTCTGAAGCTTCAACGTGGAAGGTAATCATTGATGCGCCCGCTTTTGCAAACTCAGGAACAATACTATCCACAGGCTTAACCATAAGGTGAACATCGATAGGAGCAGTAATACCGTAGTCGCGCAGCGCTTTACAAATAGGCGCGCCAAAAGTCAGGTTAGGTACGTAGTGGTTGTCCATCACATCGAAGTGCACAACATCAGCACCAGCTGCGAGTACTTTTTCTACGTCTTCACCAAGACGAGCAAAATCTGCAGACAAAATCGATGGAGCGATTAGAAAATCTTTCATACCAAACCTCTTAAGAGTGAGTAAATTACGAATGTCACCGTCTTAGTGATATCTCATACACAAATACAAGACTCAAGCCCAAGACTATTTGGTGTGCAATTCTACCTAAGCACCTAAGCAGATCCTAGCAGTTCGAAAGATTAGTTTAAGAAAGTATCCGTTGGTCACTCAATTTAATGAGTTTAGCGGCTGTTCTGACCAGAACTATTCCGCTGATGTGTGTTGCTGGTTTTTCTCTTTATGGAAAAGCGCCAGCAGCTCATCAACTTTATTACGCCCAGCGCCATTACGGCTGATGGTGCGTTTCACCTTGACCACGTTTAACTCAGCACCATGATATAAGCGACGCGTTAGTGTCGTATCGTGGTTTGAAATCAAAACAGGAATACCACGCTCCATTGCTGCTTTTTCAGCAACATCCGCCAATGCAGCTTGGTCATCTAAGCTAAAGCCATTACCTGCGTATGAGGTAAAGTTAGCCGTGTTCGACAACGGTGCGTATGGAGGATCGCAGTAAACCACACAGCCTTTGCGCGCGCGGCTAAAGGTTTCATGGTATCCCTCACAGACGAAGGTGGCCTTTTTCGCTTTCTCGGCAAAAAACTCCAGCTCGGCTTCTGGGAAGTAAGGTTTTTTGTAAGAACCAAATGGGACGTTAAAACCGCCCTTCTTGTTGTAACGACATAGGCCATTAAAGCCAAATCGATTCATATACAAGAAAGCCAACGAACGATACATGACGTTATCTGTACCATTGAACTCAGCGCGAATATCTAAGAAGGCTTCTTTGCGGTTGTTCTCAGGACAGAACCAGCGCTTCGCTTCCGTGATATAAGTTTCAGGATCGGTTTTAAGTAGGTTGTACAGGTTGATAAGATCGGGGTTGATATCTGCAAGCAGGTACTGTTCAAAGTCAGTATTCAGAAATACTGAGCCGGCACCGACAAACGGTTCTACCAATTTACGAGCAGGTGGCAGGTGACGTTGGATGTCTTCAACTAGGCCATATTTACCACCAGCCCATTTTAGAAAGGCACGCTGCTTTTTCATTTACTGCTCTATCTATCAACTCAAAAATAAGGCTGCGGAATGTAACATATTTTGAGGCTAAGCTCAGGGTTATTTCGCACGTTCTATCTCTCGATGCACTTGATTCATCGATTTTGCCCAAGGTTCCAACTGTTGAAGGGGTTTTGATAACGCACTTACCGCGTCTCGCGCCACTTGAATCGTTGGGTAATCTTGATAAGTGATGATAAACCACTTGGTGTCGTTACGAAGTGTTGGGTAAATACGAACCTTGTTCTCAAGGTCATATTCTTCAATGAAGGATTGCACATCCTCCAATGAGGTCATCGCACTCAACTGCAAGGTATACGCGCGCGGCGAGATAGCTTGTAACTCTTCACGAGCAAATGAGAAGGTAATCTTTTTAGTCGGCGGTGTTGAATCAGTTAGATCTGATTCTTCATCAACTGTTGGTTGTGGTTCGGCTTGTGCTGCATCAGGTTGCGCGCTAGCCGCTGCCTCTGTATTTTCCTCAACAGCCGCATCAATCGCGCTGGTATCGGCACTTTCAGGCTTATCATCAAGCAGAGCATCAACCACGTCAGAGGTGATCACAACGCGTTGCTGATCTTGTTCCACTTCCCCAACACTCGCGGTATCTTCAACGACAGTTGGCGGCAAAGATGAGCTATCGTCGTCAGCGCCTTGGTAACTCATGTCAGCTTCGGTTTCAGAATCTACCATTCCGTCGATACCAGCTTGCTCGGTACCACTTTCCACTTCAAAAGTTGGGATAGCTGTCTGTTCAATCGGTGCGATAAGCGACTGCGCTTTATCGTCTGGTGTTGGCTGACTGAACATCCACCAATAGCCGCCACCAATTAAAACCAACAACAAGGCCACCACAATCGCGATATTGATCGGTGAGCCAATAATTGAGCGAATAATAATCCTTTTTTCCACTTTCAATTCTCCTAAAGCCATTAACTCACCGGGCAGAGGTTGCGCTTTACTAAACGCACGTCGCACGCGAGTTTCAGACTCATCATCAACATATCGAATCACCAGTGATTCAAAGAAATGTTCAGCTTCTGGTTGCGAAAGGTCATCGATCTCGAGATCGATAGGCTTGTGTTGTTGACCGTAACTCAAACGCGTTAATAACGTATCTAAGTGGCCAGGTTCCGAGAAGAGAACGATATTGATCGTCCATTGAGGGTTTGATTGAGCTTCTAGTACCAACATCCATAATTCGGATACCAATAGCTCAGAAAGTCGTTGGGCATCATCAACGACGATAACCACATTACACGGCTCTCCATCCAGTAACCTAGTCAGGCTATCTGATAAAGAATCATGTTCATTAAACAGGGGATCAGAAACAATTTGGCTAAGAATAAGCGCGCGGCGTTGTTGATCGTCTTGGCTTGGATGACAAAGCAGTAAACACTGATTTTTTTCAGTCGACCACGCTTCCAGATAACGCTGAGCTAACCAAGAACGGCCCGAGCCAGTTTTACCAGCAACCGTGACTAGGTTTGAACCAAAGTTAGTCAAAAGCTGTAAGCGCTCTAGCAGCTCAACTTGAGATTCTAACTCTAATACTCTTAATTCATGAGCCAAACTCATTGGGGATCCCTACTGATAAGATCGATCAGTAAAACGCTTCAGTTGCCTAGAGTTTAGCTAGGCAACCTCACAACCAAATTTAAAGAGTACGGCAGAAATCGATCGCTTGTTTAATGATGTCTTGAGGCACATCAGCAACCACTTCAGCAGTACCAATACTTGTTGGTAATACCAAACGCAACTGACCAGACAGCACTTTTTTATCGCGCATCATGTGCTTCATAAAGTCTTCAAAAGACATGCTTTCTGGCGTATGGATTGGTAATTTCGCATTCTTGAGTATAGAAATAATTCGCTCAAGTTGCTGCTGAGAGATCAGCCCCTGTAATTGAGCAGTTTTCGCTGCCATTACAGTGCCTGACGACACAGCTTCACCATGTAGCCAATTACCATAGCCTAGTTCTGCTTCAATCGCATGACCAAATGTATGACCTAGGTTCAATAACGCTCTGATTCCTGACTCTTTTTCATCTAAAGCCACCACTTCAGCCTTAATTGCACAACAACGAGCAATCGCGGTGATCAGTGCCTCTTCATCAAGTTGATAAAGTTTCTCTAGATTCTGCTCCAACCAATCAAAGAAGGCTTCATCGTAAATGATGCCGTATTTGATCACCTCAGCAATGCCAGCTGCAAACTCACGCTCTGGAAGCGTTGATAAACAGTTAGTATCGATGATCACAGATTTCGGTTGGTAAAAAGCGCCGATCATATTCTTACCAAGAGGATGGTTTACTGCGGTTTTACCACCAACAGAAGAGTCCACTTGAGAAAGAAGGGTCGTCGGGATTTGAATGAAATCTATACCGCGCTGGTAACAAGAGGCAGCAAAACCGACCAAGTCACCGATTACACCACCACCTAAAGCAATCACCACCACATCGCGGCTGTAATTTCCTTCAAGCATGTAGCTCATCACTGAATTGAACGTTTCAAGGGTTTTGTACTGTTCACCGTCTGGCAGCTCGAGAAGAGATGTCTGACAGCCTACTTGATCCAATAGCGATAAAATTTTATCTGCATAAAGAGGCGCTACTGTCACATTACTGATAACAACAACTTTCTGTTTGCCTGATAAAAAAGAAAGGTACGCCGGGTCTTCAAATAACCCGGCGCCAATAGAGATAGGGTAGCTACGCTCAGCTAGATTGACCGTAATCCGTTCCATGGGTTTGCTCTCCGAAAAATGAACTTAACGTTCTTCTAGCATTTTTACGATCTGGTTGGCTACCACTTTTGCACTTTGGTCGTCAGTACGAACTGTGTAGTCCGCCACTTCTTCGTATAGTGCGTTGCGAGATACAGCTAGATCTTCTAGCACATCACGCGGGTTGTCTGTTTGAAGTAGAGGGCGTTTCTTGTCGCGGTTAGTGCGAGCAAGTTGCTTTTCAATTGTTGTCTCTAGGTATACAACAATGCCTCGTGCAGATAGACGGTTACGGTTTTCTTTGCTCAACACTGAACCACCACCTGTCGCAAGAACAATACCTTGTTCTTCTGTCAGATCATTGATTACAGATTCTTCGCGCTTACGGAAACCTTCTTCGCCCTCAACATCAAAAACCCATGCGATGTCTGCGCCAGTGCGCTCTTCAATCACAGTGTCAGAGTCTAGAAACTCCATATGAAGTTGGGAAGCTAGGTGTCTACCAATTGTACTTTTGCCGGCGCCCATTGGGCCAACAAGAAAAATATTGCGTTTCTCAGCCATGTTTTTAGCAGTAATTTACAACGTTAATTCAATGACATCGCCACAAGGTAGGTCAGTACAAGTACTGAAATTAAAAGGCCCGTGGCACCGATTCCTCACAGATAATTCGTGATAAGACCCGAAATTATCAAGGTTAGGTGCCACTAATGCAACTTTATTTTTAATCTAATTGTTCATTACTGAATCACAACTTTGGGTGTGACAAAAATAAGTAGTTCACTTTTACCCACATTTTCATAGCTGCGACGGAACAATGCACCCAAAACTGGCAGGTCTCCCAACAGAGGAACTTTATCCACCGTGCTGCTTACGCTGTGTTGAAATATCCCGCCAAGAACGACAGTTTCACCATTATTAACAAGCACTTGCGTACCTATTCTTTGCGTGTCAATTGCTACCGCTTCCCCTGTTCCGGTCTTGACCACTTGCCCAGGTCTATCTTGAGTCACGCTCAAATCCAATACCAAACGATTGTCGGGTGTGATCTGCGGCGTCACCTTGAGGCTCAATACCGCTTTCTTAAATGCGACCGACGTTGCACCACTTGAAGAAGACTCTAAGTAAGGGATTTCAGTACCTTGCTCAATATAAGCGGGCTTTTTATTGGTGGTGATTAAGCGTGGGCTAGAAATAATCTCAGCTTTCGACTCTTGTTGAAGTGCCGACAGTTCAAGGTCGAGCAAAGTATCCGACCCAAGCTTGGCGACTTGAAAAGCAATGCTCGATGCATTCGGCGATGTCGCCCCTAAGTTAACGTTGAGGTAGTCATCAATCGCACTGTTGCCACCATCATCGTCATACGGTGTGATTTGTGATGGATGATTACCTTCTATTGAACCACCAACGGTGAAGCTTCCGTTGGTCGAGGAAACACCCCAGCGCACGCCAAGCTCATCAAGATTACCCTCAGTGACGGTCACGATACGCGCCTCTATCTGCACCTGTTTCACAGGAATATCTAAGGATTCAATGATGCCTCGTATCACGGCAATGTTCTCCTCCAACTCACGAATCAATAAAGAGTTAGTGCGCTCATCAATGGTAATCGAACCGCGATCAGACAACATGCTGACCGCACCTTCACCGCCAATCATGTCGGCAATATCGGTGGCCTTAGCAAAGTTAATCTTGATGATTTCCGACTTAAGCTCCCCAAGCTCCTCTTCTAAACGCGATTTTTCTAACGCTTGTTGCTCTCGAAGATCGAGCTCCGCTTTCGGCGCGACCAAGATAACATTACCATCAACTCGCTTATCCAAGCCTTTAACTTGCAAGATAATGTCGAGAACTTGCTGCCAAGGTACGCCATCTAAACGTAAAGTGAGGTTTCCGGCGACCGAATCAGATACGACTAAGTTAAAATCGTTATAGTCGGCAATCAGCTGCAGGACATTTCGTACTGGGATGTCTTGGAAGTTAATCGATATCAGCTTGCCCTCTTTCTCTAGAACGCTTTTTTCTTTGGTCACTTGATCGATAACTGGTTTGCTGATCACCACCTCAATAAAACGTCCCTTTAGATTGTATTCATACTGATAGTCATTGCTAATCGTCGCTAGAAGCCGAGTGCTTGGTGTCTCTTTATAGACTTCAATACCTTCAACCAAGGTAGCGAAGTCTTTTACATCTAGTAGGTAAAGCTTGTCATCATCAACCTGAGTATTGATCAACTCGATACTTAACCCTTCCTGAGCACGTTGAACATCCACCACAGCGGTGCTGGTCGCTAGCTCAATGATAATGACGGCGTCTTTATCCTTATTAACCCTAAAATCAATATTCTCTAATTTATTTGGTAGGCTCTCTGCGTAACTAAATACGCTAAAAACCAACATCACAGACACCATCAAGCCTTTCAGCCCTTTGTTCATTGACTCACTTATTCCTTTAATCATATTTACATCTCATATCCACATCATGTGACATTGGTTTACTTCAGAGCCAGCCTAACGTTGCGCTTATGCCAACAACCTAAGCCATCTGGAAGAGTTTCATTAATCTGAACGTACTGGCTGGTCACCTTAGTAACTCGGCCATTGTTTAGGCCGATAAACTGGCCTTTCTTGACGTTTACCACGTTGCCTTTCGGTGTTTGCACTAGCCCAAACACACTTGAACCACTGCCCATTACACCTCTTAAACGAAGCTTGCTCAGCGGGTACTTCTCTAACTTTCCGTTACGAGAGCGAGCGCTAGGTTGCCAACAGTCTTTCTTAACCAAAGGCTGGTTTTGCACAATGGCTTCTTTAGGAAGTTCAAAGGGAGGACGAAAGGCTCGGCGCTGATAAGTCGCCGCCGTGAATTCAGTTGCTGGGACAAGTTGCTCGACATCTTTTCTCGCCTTAGTTTCAACCTGTGCCACGAAGTCTGGGAGTGAATCCTGATTTGCTTTGCAGCCTGACAGTGCAAGCAGCAACACGATTGAGTAAAGCGCGCTATTGGGTTTCATCATTGACCTCCGATTTAAACTGGTAGGTATAAGCTCGAACCCTAAAGTGCAGAGTGCTACTTTCTTGGCTAACTCGCTGCCAGTTCACATCATCAAAGCTAATGATGCGCGGCAGCTTAGCGATGGCAGCCGAAAAGTCACCAATCTCATGGTAGTCACCCGTCAGCTCGATATTGAGCGGTAAACGATAGAGAAACTCCTTGTTCTGTTTTTGTCCCCAATCGATTCGAGTAAAGGTCAGCGAATTATCCAAGCCGAGTTCATTCACAGACGCCAACATACTGGCTAGCTCTTTTTGAACAGGCAGCTGCTCTAACAGGTAATCGTAGCGACTGGTTAGTTCATCCAGCTGACTCTGCAATTTAGGCAAGGCTGCAACCTTATTGGCCTTAATTCGCAAGGTCGTCTTTAAGGTTTGTTCTTGTTGCTTCATCTGTTGCAGTTCATCGTCGAGTGGCAACACATAAAGCCAAGTGCCTACACCTTGGATTAACACTATCAACACCAGAATCACGAGAAGCTGAGGCAGCAATGGCCACTCGGTGATCTCATCAACATCGAGATCTTGCAAGCTCATTCTATTTTGAAGGTTAGCCATGATGCGTCTCCTTCTCTTTTCTGCTCGCGGTTGTGTTTTCTAAAGAGACAGGGCTAAACACAAAAGAGACCTTGAAGGTCTGAAATTCTTTATTGAAGCGTTTGCGGTTATGAACGATAGAGTGCATCTCGACCCCTTCCAGGGAATCTGAGCGCTCTAAGTTGTCCAACATAGTCGCAAGACGAGCGGTACTGTCACTGATGCCCGACATCTCAATCTCCTGACCATTCATCTTTATCTTGTCGACATACACGCCCTCAGGAATCAGCTCTGGCATCAGGTTCATGAAGTCGGTGGTTTTATTGCGGCCAAGCTGCAAAGACTCCACCACATCAAGTCGAGTGAGAATGGCTTTGTGCTCTTGTTCGGCGACTTTTAATGACTGAATTTGTCGGTCGAGCTCAGCGATGTATTGATTAAGATAATTGAGGCGCGCTTGCTGCCTGGCTTGTTGGTCATAAAAGTAGTTACCGACCGCCCATTGCCCACCAAGCGCAATGATGACGCCAAGAATAACCAAATGAACAAAACGCTTCTTATGCTGAGCACGAATCTCATCACGCCACGGCAGCAAGTTAATTTGATGCAACATGCTTTTCTCCCTGCCACTTGAGTCCGCTCATCGCCATACCCGCGGCAATACCAAAGTGTTGCCAGTCCATTGGCAGTCGACGTCTCTTGGCGACCTTGTTCTCAAACAGAGACAAAGGATTCAATGACTCACAGCTCAGCTGAAAATGGCGCTCTAACTCTTCGGTTACCATAGGAATACTCGCACCCTCACCCATCAGCCAGATCCCAGAGATAGGTTGCTGCGCATTTCCCGATGAATAGAGCTGTAATTGGCGCTTGAGCTTCTCAATCAAATGAACAATGAATTGATGGGTATCTTCAGCCGTGCCGAACACACCTTCTATATCACTTGGGTTATCCGAGCTGCGAAGATCTTGAGTACCAAAAGCGATGTCTTTATAGAAAGGCGCTGAATTCTGCGGGATAACTCCTAACGACGTTTGGTCGATTCCAACATCCACCAGCAACCAGTTATTCTTATCGGGATACAAGCGCGAAGCCAATTGCCAGATGTTTAGCAGCCCATGGGCCTGTGTATCTACCACCACAGGTTTAAAACCAGCCTTAGTTAATGTATCCGCTCGGCTATCGACGACTTCCTTACGAGTGGCGTACACCTGATAACTGCTTGTCGAACCTTTACCAAATCGTTTGTCTTCCAGCTTTACAAAATCTAAACTCAGCTCCTCGATAGGAAAGGGAGATTGATGGGCGAAGGTTTGATAGATAGAAAACTCTTTTTCTCTGTCTTCTAACTCACTCTCTATTTGTAGTACTTTGCTGATCACCGTGTTATCAGGTACCGAAATGGCGACGTTGCGACAGCCAAAAGGCAGTCCTTTCCTAAGTTCTTTAAGTTTCTTAACAGTTTTCTGATACTCCAAAGTATGGTTAGCTGTAAAAATGTCGTCCGAAATCGGCAGCTCTTTGTATCCCACTAGGGCATACAACTCCCCCACGGGTTTTAGTACCACGGCTTTGATGCTGTGATGATTTATATCTATACCTGTAATTAATGATGAACCCATGTGACCTAGCTCCTGAAGTGCCAAGCATTTCGTTGATTATCTAGGGGTTGTGATTATTAGTTAAATAAGCGTTAATAAACGAAAGCTAAGTTTTTAGCCTAGAGTACAAGGGTTTGCTGCTTATCAGCCTTAACTAATCAGGGATTATCCGGTGAAGTTCATAAAGCGATTATTCATATTTACATTGATTTGCATGATTCTTGGAGTCAGTACAATTTTCGGGTTTTATTATTACGTAAAACCAGAGTTGCCTGATGTTGCCACTTTGCGCGACGTAGAACTCCAAACGCCGATGCAAGTCTTCAGTCAAGACGGTAAGTTGATCTCTCAATTTGGCGAAAAGCGTCGTAATCCGGTGACTTATGACGAGATTCCTCGCCACTTAGTTGAGGCTCTGATTGCCACCGAAGATAGCCGTTTCTATGAGCACCCTGGTATTGACCCAATCGGTATCACACGTGCAGCACTCGTGGTTGCAATGTCGGGTTCAGCAAAACAAGGGGCGAGTACCATTACTCAGCAGCTTGCGCGTAACTTCTTCTTATCTAATGAGAAAAAGATTATGCGTAAGATCAAAGAGATCTTCATTGCGATCCACATTGAGCAACTGCTTAGTAAAGAAGAGATCATGGAGCTTTACGTAAACAAGATCTTCCTTGGTCACCGTTCGTATGGTTTTGGCGCTGCAGCACGTGTTTACTTCGGTAAGGATCTTCCTGATCTAACACTGAGTGAAATTGCGACACTTGCGGGTATGCCCAAAGCACCTTCGACAATGAATCCTATTTACTCTGTTGAGCGCGCGACTAACCGTCGTAACGTCGTATTGCGTCGTATGTTAGACGAGCAATACATCACTCAAGCAGAGTTCGATGACGCTCGTAGCGAAGAACTTATCTCGAAATACCACGGTGCAGAGATCGAACTGAGCGCGCCGTATGTTGCAGAAGTTGCACGTGCTTGGATGGTGGAACGCTACGGTGAAGAAGCTTATACATCAGGCATGAAGGTCTACACGACTGTTGATTCGAAACTGCAAAAAGCAGCGAACCAAGCCGCAATTAAGAACCTACTTGGCTACGATGAGCGTCATGGCTACCGTGGCGCTGAAAAAGTATTGTGGCAGACTGCGCAATCAGCGTGGGATCAAGAACAAATCGTTAAACACCTTAAGTCTCAACCAACCTATGGTGACCTAGTCCCTGCTGTTGTTACCGCAGTTAATTCGAAAAGTGCGCAAATTTGGGTTAAGAACCAAGGTAAAGGCACTATCGAATGGCAAGGTATGAACTGGGCACGCAAATTCCTAACGGATAACCGCCAAGGACCAGCGCCTTCTCAAGCAAAAGAGATTCTAGCTGTTGGTGAACAAATCTGGGTTCGCCATGAAGCCGTTACAGGCGATGAAGTCTCTGAAGAGCCGACAGAAGAGTCAGCGACTGCAGAATCAGAAACACCAGTTGTATGGCGACTTAGCCAAGTACCTAATGCGAACACCGCATTTGTTGCAATGAATCCGAACAACGGCGCTGTGTTGTCGATGGTGGGTGGCTTTAACTTCGTACACAACAAGTTCAACCGTGCAACGCAATCTATTCGTCAGGTGGGTTCTGGTATCAAACCATTTATCTACTCAGCAGCGATTGAGAAAGGCTTAACGCTAGCCTCACTGATCAATGATGCCCCGATTAACCAATGGGATAAGAGCCAAGGCACAGCATGGCGACCAAAGAACTCGCCACCGACTTATGTGGGTCCAACTCGTCTACGTATTGGCTTAGCTCAGTCTAAAAACGTAATGGCGGTACGTGTACTACGCGAAGTAGGCCTGGATGATACTCGTAACTACCTTACTCGATTTGGTTTTGATATTGACGAAGTACCGCGCTCTGAAACTATTGCGCTAGGTGCTGGTAGCTTAACGCCAATGAAAGTAGCGCAAGGTTACTCGGTATTCGCTAACGGTGGTTACTACGTTGAACCTTTCTACATCAGCCGCGTTGAGACTCCATTTGGCGAGACTGAGTTTGAAGCGACACCAAAAGTCGTCTGTAAAGAAGATTGCAAACAGACCATCACAGCCGATCCAATGGCGGATGAGTTTGCAGAGCAAGACGTGGATGCGAAAGTTCAATACGCACCTCAAGTTATCTCTGAGCAGAACGCATTCCTAGTTCGTGAAATGATGTACAGCAACATCTGGGGCGGCGGTGATTGGAGTGCGGGTACAGGTTGGAACGGTACAGGTTGGCGTGCACAACCACTGAAACGTCGTGATATTGGCGGCAAAACCGGTACGACTAACGACTCGAAAGATACTTGGTACAGCGGCTACGGCCCTGGCATGGTTGCAACGGTATGGGTTGGTTTTGATAACCACAACCGCAACCTAGGCAGAACCAAAGCGAACTCAAACCTTGGTAAGAACCAAATTACGGGTGCAGAAGCTGGCGCGAAAACAGCAGAACCTGCATGGGTTGATTTCATGGGTACTGCGTTAGCGGGTGTTCCTGCTGAACGTAAAGAGATTCCGGAGAACATCGTTCGTGTTCGTATCGACCGTGAAACTGGCTTATTGACTAATAAGTTCGATAGCTCATCAATGTTCGAGTACTTCGAAAAAGGCACTGAGCCAACCGAGTACATCACAGAACGTTTCAATGACGACATCTACTCAACCTCATCAGGTGAAGCAGTAGAAGAACTGTTCTAGCTAGGGTTTGTTGAACCTAGTAAGTTGAACCAACAAAAAGGGTTGATATGAATTCATATCAACCCTTTTTTTATATCTATACCTTACCAGCTTGGGCTCTGAGATCGAGTGTTAAGCTGTTTTCTCCAGTTGAGTTCGGATAGTCTCAGCCAATTGCTCGAAACGTCCCTTCAATGGAGAACCCGGACGGTAAGCCACGACAATTCTACGTGAAGGCGTTGGATTCACCGCAGGTACGTAACACACACCGTCTTTCTGCTTCTCTTTCGGCACAGATAGCTGAGGAAGCAAGGTAATACCCGCCCCCGCCGCAACCATGTTACGCAGCGTTTCTAAGCTAGTCGCCTTAAAGCGCTCATCATCTTTGGCGCCCGCCGCAAAACAGAAGCCCAAGGCTTGGTCTCTTAAACAGTGACCGTCACCTAGCGCCAGTACGGTCTGTCCATTTAGCTGCAGCATATCGATAGTGTCTTGCTGAGCCCACTCGTGGTCACATGGAACGGCAACACTTAAGGGCTCGTCATACACATCAATCTCTTTGAACACCGCGGTTTCGTCAACTGCAGCCAGTACCAAGCAATCAAGCTTGCCATCTTCAAGTTGACTCACTAGCTGATGGGTCTGAGCTTCATGCAAGTAAAGCTCAAGATCTGGGAAGCTCTCTTTAAGATGAGGAACAATCTTAGGCAAGATGTAAGGACCCACGGTTGGAATAAAACCAATGTGCATTGGCCCCGTCATCGCTTCACCGTGGCCACTCGCCATATCTTTAAAAGTTTTCACTTCATTGAGAATACGCTTGGCTTGTTCAACAAGTTGTAACCCTGATTCTGTAAATATCACCTTCCTTGGACTACGCTCGGTTAACTGAAGTCCGATTTCATCTTCTAGTTTGCGTATTTGACCGCTTAGTGTTGGCTGACTGACAAAGCACGCTTCTGCCGCTTTTCGGAAGTGTTTATGCTCTGCGAGCGCTACCAAGTATTCAAAGTCACGAATGTTCATGATCAGTTTCTTACCTCAGGTTTTAATAAGAACAAGGGTTCTAACAAAAACATTTAAAAGAAAAATGCCATTGATAGAATTTACCTATCAAAACCATAACATCAAACGATTAGAGCTATCAAAGGATTTATCTAATAATGGGCTCAACGAAACGAAACAGAGCGAAGAAAAACGTTAAGCTCTGATAGAACAAAATTAAAAATACTATTTAAGGAAATCAATATGTTTGCATCTAAAGAAGGTCAATCAATCCCTCAAGTAACATTCCCAACTCGCCAAGGTGATGCATGGGTTAACGTAACGACTGAAGAGCTATTCAAAGACAAAACAGTTATCGTATTCAGCCTACCAGGTGCGTTTACGCCAACATGTTCTTCAAGCCACCTACCTCGTTACAACGAGCTACACTCTGTATTCAAAGAAAACGGTGTTGATGACATTCTGTGTGTTTCAGTAAACGACACATTCGTAATGAACGCTTGGAAATCAGACCAAGAAGCAGAAAACATCACATTCATCCCAGATGGTAACGGTGATTTCACAGACGGCATGGGTATGCTAGTTGAGAAAAACGACATCGGTTTCGGCAAACGTTCATGGCGCTACAGCATGCTGGTTAAAAACGGCGTGGTAGAAAAAATGTTCATCGAAGAAGACGTACCAGGCGACCCGTTCAAGGTTTCTGATGCAGATACTATGCTTAACTACCTTGCTCCTGAGCACAAAGAGCAAGAGTCAATCACAGTATTCACTAAGCCAGGCTGTCCTTTCTGTATGAAAGCAAAACAGAACCTAATCGACAAAGGTCTGAACTACGAAGAAGTGGTTCTAGGTAAAGATGCAACAACAGTAAGCCTACGTGCAATCTCTGGTCGCACTACCGTTCCTCAAGTATTCATCGGTGGCAAACACATCGGTGGTAGCGAAGAACTAGAAGCTTTCCTAGGTTAATCACTTAGTCGCAAGTAAACGCTTAGTAAATAAATAGCAGTAATACCAGCTAACCCACCCTCTTGTGGGTTAGCCATTCCAAACGCTCTTATCTGAGTTTTGGAAAAAAGAATATAGCTGGTGACTCGCCTGTCTTTTACTAACCTATAGTTAGTAACAAAAAGCAGAACCACAAGCTAAACCTAATAAAACAGAATCACAAAACTGACCCACTATCCTGACTCTCAAAAAATCACCAGAGTTGGAGGGGTTCGTTCAAACCAAATTTAGCCATTGCGAGAAAATTATTATGAAACAAGTCAATGTAGATGTAGCAGTTATCGGGGGCGGTACGGCAGGTTTAGGTTCTTACCGCGCTGCAAAAGCACACACTGACAGTGTCGTGATGATTGAAGGCGGCCCTTACGGTACAACCTGTGCTCGTGTTGGTTGTATGCCATCTAAACTGCTTATTGCAGCAGCGGAAAGCGTACACCAAATCGAGAAAGCACCAGCTTTTGGCGTTCACCCACAAGGTGATATCGTGATTAACGGCCGTGAAGTGATGGACCGAGTGAAGTTTGAACGTGACCGTTTTGTTGGTTTTGTTTTAGAAGGTGTTGATGAAATCCCAGAGCAAGACAAGATCTCTGGCTACGCAAAGTTTTTAGACGACAGCACACTACAAATTGATGACCACACGGTTGTCACCGCTAAACGTATTGTTATCGCAACTGGCTCTCGCCCTGCATACCCTGCCGTTTGGAATGAGCTTGGAGACCGTCTGATCATTAACGATGACGTGTTCAGCTGGGATGATTTACCAGAATCGGTTGCAGTATTTGGCCCTGGTGTTATTGGTCTTGAGCTTGGCCAGTCACTACACCGCTTAGGTGTGAAGACCAAACTGTTCGGTTTAGGTGGTCAAGTTGGCCCAGTAACCGACCCAGAGATCATGGCTTACGCAGATAAAGCCTTCAATGAAGAGTTCTACCTAGATGCCGACGTGAAAATCGAAAGCATGAAGCGTATTACCACTGAATCGGGTGAGGCTCGCGTCGAAATCCAGTTCATCAATAAGCAAGGTGAACTAGAAACTAACGTCGTTGAGTACGTACTGGCAGCAACGGGGCGTCGTCCCAACACCGACAAACTTGGCCTAGAGAATACCTCTCTAGAACTTGATGAGCGTGGTGTTCCAATCGCTGACCACTACACGCTACAAACATCATTGCCATCAGTATTCATTGCAGGTGATGCAAGCAACCAACTGCCTCTGCTACATGAAGCAGCAGACCAAGCCCGCATTGCAGGTGACAACGCTGGTCGCTTCCCTGAGATTCGTGCAGGTCTACGCCGCTCTAAAATCTCAGCGGTATTCTCTGACCCGCAAATCGCGATGGTTGGTGAATCCTACAAAGAGATCACCACCCGCTTAGGCACATGTGGTTGTTTCGCAACGGGTGAAGTGTCGTTCGAGAACCAAGGTCGTTCACGAGTGATGCTACGCAACAAAGGTATTCTGCACGTTTACGGCGAGCAAGGTACAGGCCGCTTCCTTGGTGCTGAGATGATGGGACCAAACGCAGAACACTTAGCTCACTTGTTAGCATGGGCACACCAGAACAAGATGACGGTTTCTGAAATGCTAGACATGCCGTTCTATCACCCAGTAATTGAAGAGGGTGTACGAACAGCGCTGCGTGACCTCAACGCGAAACTGCACTTAGGTCCAGAGATGGTGAAACACTGTCTAGATTGTGGACCTGGTTGTTAATCTCGGTTGATTGAGACAGAACACATAAATTAGATACTAAAAAGGAAAGCCATTGGCTTTCCTTTTTGTTTTTCGGCAACGAACAAATAACAGATTCCCGACTACGCTCCTTCGTCGCTTTCGGGAATGACGTTGATTTATTTAAGCCACTAAACCAAAACTTAAACCGTCATTCCAGAACCGAGGGACGAGGTATCTGGAATCTCTTAAAACCGTTACTTATCGCTAAATGCGAGAGAATTACTTCTCAGCTGCAATCACAGAGATCTCAACTAGCAGTGCTTCGCGAGCCATGTCGCCAGTCACACATGCGCGAGCTGGAGCGTGACCTTCTGGAACCCATGCATCCCATACTGCGTTCATTTCTTGGAAGTCTTTCATGTCTTTCAAGTAAATCGTTGCTGACAGCATGTGCTCTTTGTCGCTGCCTGCTTGCTCAAGTAGCGCTTCTACTTTATCTAGCATGGTCTGTGTTTGTTCAGTGATGTCTTTAGTTGCATCAGCACAAACTTGGCCACATAGGTAGATAGTACCGTTGTGTTTAACAATACGGCTCATACGTTGCTTGGTTTCTTGGCGCTCAATCATCGATCTTCTCTCTCTATGTCACCGTGATCCAATATCTTGTGACGTGGTATTATCAGGGCAACAAGCATAACGCGAATCAAGCCCAAGATGACATGTATTCATTGCAATAAAAATGAAAAAATCTTCAACAAACTCGGTCGCTGCCAACGTTGTATGAACCAACTCATGGTGCTGTCGCTCTTGAGTTGGGGAACATGGTGGTTACTTTTCAGGGAAGACCCGAAAACCATCAATGCCATCGCCTTGATGATGGCCGCTTTCGCGTTCAGTGGCTTGTTATCGCTGCATTGGATAATGAAGTTAGTGGTGCTGCCTTTAAGGAACAAAAAGCGTTAGCTGAGGAGTTTGCTGGATAGGCAATAATGGTTAGATGATAGGTTCAATACATCAATCGTGCACCGTAATTATCGAGCTATTATCATTTACCAAACAGCGGATAGAAAAAAGCCCCAGAACCAATCGATTCTAGGGCTTTCTTAGAAAATTCTAAGAAAAAGCAGTGGTACTTTAATAGACCGGGCTTTTCTTAGTTTGTTCCCAAAAAAGATCAGATTTTTGATCTTTTTTTTAGGAGCTATAAAATCAATGTCTTATGCAACATTAACCTTAGCGATAATCTGCTCTACCAAGTTCACTTCCAACGCCACTTCATCACACGCATGTTGACGAGGACACTGGTCACAATCTTTCAGTACCTTCTCAGGCAGTAGAGATTTCGATGTCGGTAAGAAATCATGCTTCATGAAGAACTCTGGTGTACGAGTCAGCACAAACACCTTCTTGATGGCCATTTGTCGCGCTTTCTCAACCAAGTGCTGCACAATCGCAGTACCCTGCCCTTGACCTTGCCAGCCAGCCTCAACACCGAGTGAGCGAATTTCTGCTAAGCCAGAGTCATACACATAGAGTGATGCACAACCTGTCACCTCTCCATGATGTTCCGCGACCGCAAACGAGCCAATATCACGCACCAGTTCATTACGAGAACGAGGTAGATTTTCACCCATGTTCGCCCAGTAAGCGACCATGCCTTCTAACGCTTCAATATCAGTCAGACGAGCAGGACGAACCTTAACGATGGAAGTGTCACGCTGTGATAAACGTTTCTCAGCTTGGTCAACCGCGTAAGCCACTTGCTGTGGAGATACACCACCTAGCGCGCTACGTTTTTCAAGACACGATTCAATGGTCAGGATGTCATATACATCCTCTTCAATCACCTCAGAGAACTCTTTCATCTCTGCGATGGTTAATTCTTCTAATGCACAGCCTTTAGCAATCGCCGCTACTACTGTTACACCGACAATATGGTGAGCTTCACGGAAAGGAATCCCTTTCGCTACTAGGTAATCAGCCAGTTCAGTTGAGTTCGCGTAGCCTTGTTTCGCCGCTTCAAGTGTACGTTCGCCGTTCACTTTAATGCCGTCAAAACAGAGCGCTGCCATTTCCATACAATCATTCCAAGTATCTAAAGCGTCGAACAGACCTTCTTTATCTTCTTGCATGTCTTTGTTGTACGCCAAAGGCAGAGCTTTTACTGTCATCATCATTGCAGCTAGTGAACCGTAAACACGGCCAGTTTTGCCACGGATAAGTTCTAACGCATCCGGGTTTTTCTTTTGTGGCATCAGAGATGAACCTGAAGTCACGGTATCTGCTAACTCGATGAAGTTTGATTCACCTGAGTTGTAGAAAATCATATCTTCTGCAAGACGCGAAAGGTGAAGCATAGAGATAGAAGCGATCGACATCAGCTCCATCACATGGTCACGGTCAGAGACTGAATCTAGAGAGTTGCGCGTTGCACGACGGAAACCTAAGTTGTGAGCTAACTCTTCACGGTCCATCGGGTAAGCAGTTCCGGCAAGGGCACCAGAACCCAGCGGACATGTATCTAGACGCTTAATCGCATCATTCAAACGAGAATAATCACGCTCAAGCATTTCAACGTAAGCCAAGCACCAGTGAGCAAAAGTTACCGGCTGAGCACGTTGTAAGTGAGTGTAGCCAGGAAGCACAGTTTCTTGATGCTGAGAAGCAACGTTGACCATTTGGCTCTGTAGGCGATCCAATGCCAATAGCAGTTGGTTACCTTGCTGACGACACCACAGTTTCAGGTCGGTCGCCACTTGGTCATTACGAGAACGGCCTGTGTGAAGCTTTTTGCCCAAATCACCGACTTTGCCGATAAGTTGTTGCTCAACCCAGCTGTGAATATCTTCTGCATCAGAACGTAGAATCTGTTCAGGATCTTCCATCACCTCAAGTTTTAGCTCATTCAGCGCTAACTCAAGCTTCTGCTGCTCTTCTTCTGTTAATACGTTGACCGACAGTAGAGCCTTAGACCAGGCAATTGAGCCCACAATGTCTTGCTCAGCCAATCGGTAATCAAAACGAAGAGAATCGTTAAAATCTTTGAACCGGGTGTCTGCTGCTTGGGTAAATCTACCGCCCCATAATGCCATTGTGTATCTCCTAATTGCACAGTGCTCACTGTTTTTGCAAATGATAATTCTGATTAAGATTCAGTATTTTTCTGATGGTTTAAACTTACGGCAATTCAAAATGAAAATAAAGTATTAATTCATTATTTTAACATATTTATTCACCAGAAGTTCAATCCATTGATTATTTTCAGCGTGGAGCGCGAATTATATGCCATTCGATAGTAAAAACCGAAGCTGATTTATTCGGCGAATAGAAACTAAAAAGCCCACTCACTAATCAATAGTGAATGGGCTTTGCATAATAATGTCTGTTTACTGACCTTTAAGCTTTCATCAAAGGCTAGCTCACTAACTCATTGTTAGCATTACTTTTGGCTATTCAGAGCACGAATACGGCTTGATAGCGAGTAAAGACGGATGAAGCCTTCAGCGTGGCTTTGGTCGTAAACTTCATCTTCACCAAAGGTTGCAAACTCTTCTGAGTACAGGCTGTTGTCAGAACGCTTCTGAGTCACCGTTGCATGGCCTTTGTAAAGTTTGATAACCACTTCGCCATTCACGTCTTGTGCTAGTTCTTCTGTCGCTGCAAGGATTGACTTACATAGCGGAGTGAACCAACGACCATCGTATACAAGGTGAGATGCTTTAACACCTAGCTCTTCACGGAATTCGAATGCCGCTTTATCAAGAACCAGCTGCTCTACTGCACGCAGTGCTTCCATCATGATTGTGCCACCCGGAGTTTCATAACAACCACGAGACTTCATACCAACAAGACGGTTTTCTACGATATCGATACGACCAACACCGTGCTTAGCGCCCTTCTCATTTAGGTAAACCAGTGCGTTGTATGGCGTCATTGTTTCACCATCAACCGCAACCACTTCGCCTTTTTCAACTTTAAGCGTCACTGTTTCAGATTCGTTTGGTGCCTGCTCTGGGTCTACAGTCCAAGCCCAGCAATCTTCGTTTGGCGCGTTCCATGTATCTTCTAGAACGCCACCTTCTGTAGAGATGTGCCATGCGTTTGCATCACGCGAGTAAATCTTAGTCAGAGAAGCAGTACAAGGAATGTTACGTTCTGCTAGGTAATCTAGACACTCTTCACGGCTCACTAGATCCCACTCACGCCATGGTGCAATTACGTGTAGGTCTGGTGCCAGTGCTGCGAATGCACCTTCAAAACGAACTTGGTCATTACCTTTACCAGTACAACCGTGACACAGTGCGTCTGCTCCTACTTTACGAGCAACTTCAACCTGCGCTTTCGCAATGATTGGACGAGCCATAGAAGTACCTAGTAGGTATTTGCCTTCGTAGTAAGCGCCCGTTTTTAGCGTTGGGTAGATGTAATCTGCCACCATCTCTTCTTTAAGGTCAGCGATGTAACACTCAGAAGCACCCGAAGCTTTCGCTTTCTCTTCGATACCAATCAACTCTTCGTCGCCTTGACCAACATCCGCAACAAACGCAACCACTTCACAGTCATAGTTCTCTTTCAACCATGGAATGATTACTGATGTGTCTAGACCGCCAGAGTAGGCTACTACAACTTTCTTTACGTTAACTTTGCTCATTTTCTTTCTCCTAGTTTCCATACTGCACATGGCGGTCAGCGTTGGAAATGACTTCATAATTATATGTTTATTTAATTTGTCTAAATTCTTTAAGTAGTGACTCGTTGTAAGACCTACTGAGGTAAAAACTGTGTTCCTATGCTTTTACCTGAAAACAGTTGTGTTAGCTTTTCTGGGTATCGCCAAGTGGCAACTTCGATTGGTCGTCCAAGGTCGTTAGCGGCTTCTAGTGCAGCTTGAACCTTAACGATCATGCCGTCAGTAATCACTTTGCCTGTAATAAGGTCATCAGCTTGCTGTTGATTAAGGCTTGGAATGAGGTGGCCTTTGCCATCCAACACACCACTTACATCAGAAAGTAGCACCAGTTCAGCATCAAGTGCGCCTGCAACGGCAACCGCTGCTTGATCGGCATTGACGTTCATCAGTTGGCCTTGCTCAGTCAGACCAATTGAGCTAATGATTGGCAGTGCGCCCGCATTAAGAATCGCTTGCAGAACGGTTGAGTCGCCCGGCTCCGCTTTTCCTACTGCGCCCAGCTCAGGGTTCAGTTCGCTCACTTTGCATAAACCACCATCTGCAAGGCTCAAACCAACGGCATTGATACCATCTTTAATTGCCTGACCTTGAAGTAGTTTGTTGGCCGTGCCCGCTAGTGCACCAGCGATCACAGGGATCTGGTCATAAGGAGTAACACGTAGCCCTTCTTTCTTGACGGTTTCGAGGTTCAACTTATTCATTAGGTCGTCAACAAGGTAACCACCGCCGTGAACAATCACGATAGGTCGCTGTGCCTGCTGTTGGTAAGCTGAAATAGCACCAAATAACTTGCTGAGTGTTTCACCACAAGATAGCGCAGCGCCACCTAACTTTATGATTAATGGTTGATTATTAAGGCTCATATCTAGATTCCTTTACACTAACGCAGTTAATGGCGCAAAACCATAACGTAAATTTAAACACTGCATCGCTTGGCTAGATGCACCCTTTAATAAGTTATCAATCGCTGAAACAACGATGATGTGCTGACCTTGAACCTTCCAACCTAAGTCGCAGAAAGGCGTCTGTTCTACATCTTGAATTCTTGGCAGTGTCTCTTCGAGTAGTCTCACTGCAGGTTTACCTTGGTAAGCTTGCTCAAAGGCATCTTGTATCTGTTGCTCTGTCACGCCTTCAGCCAGTTTCATGGTGATGGTCGCTAAAATACCGCGCTTAAAGTTGCCGAGGTGCGGAGTGAAAATCACATCACATCCTAAATGTGCAGCCATTTCAGGTTGATGACGGTGATTGAATACGCCGTAAGCTTGCAGACTCACTTCGCAGAAGCTGTTAACCATAGTCGCCTTACGACCCGCTCCAGTAACACCGCTGGTCGCGTTAATCACAGGCCATTGGTTCTCATCCAGTAACTTCGCTTCAACCAAAGGCTTAATCGCCAATTGTGATGCGGTTGGATAACAACCCGCGACTGCAACAAGTTGAGCTTCTTTAATCGCTTGCTCATTCCATTCCGCTAAACCGTAAGCGGCTTTATCTAGCCATTGTTCGTGTTGGTGTTCAAAACCGTAGAACTCTTGGTAGAAGTTCTCGCCTTTAACTCTGAATGCACCCGATAGGTCGAAGACTTGGCAATCGTTTTCTAGAAAAATTGGCGCTAGGTCGTGACTTACTTCGTGTGCGGTAGCTAAGAAAATCACATCAGACTGCTTTGCTACTTCTTCTGGATTCGTTAATGGCTGTACTGGCATATCAATCAAGCCAGCTAACTTACCGTGCAGTGCCGCAATAGGTTTACCTGCGTCTACACTATTGGCTGAGACATATAAACCTGATAGCGTGAGCTCAGGGTGTCTGTTTATCATTAGAGCCAGTTCTGCTCCTGTGTAGCCGCTTGCGCCAATGATCGTGGTTTTCAACATCTCAACACATCCATTCCTGAGGTAAGTTACATTTCAAAATTTGACTATTCATACTTAATTTTTGGCTTTATTTGATTTCTTATGCATTAAATATGATTTAATATGTGTTTTACCGACTTATAGTTTTCCTGTCAATAGTAGAAGTGAAGATATTATGCAATTACCGAGTTTTCTTGAGGTCTACAAAGGCCTAATTTCCACCGACTCTATTAGTTCTACCGATCCAAGCTGGGATCATGGCAACGAAAAAGTGATCGAAAAAATGGCTCAATGGTTTAAAGACTTAGGCTTTAGCGTTGAGGTCGTGGAGGTCGAGCCCGGCAAGCATAATATGGTCGCAAAGATGGGCTCAGGTGAAGGTGGCTTGTTATTAGCGGGACACAGCGACACAGTGCCATTCGATGAAGGGCGTTGGAACTTCGATCCTCACGCACTAACAGAACACAACAATCGCTTCTATGGGTTAGGCACGGCCGATATGAAAGGCTTTTTCGCTTTCGTTTATGAAGCGGCAAAGAAGATGGATTGGAGCAAACAGGCGAAGCCACTTTATGTATTGGCAACCTGTGATGAAGAGACCACCATGCTAGGCGCACGTCACTTCACGGAGAATGCACCATTTAAACCGGATTACTGCATCATTGGTGAGCCAACCAGCCTTGTGCCTATACGTGGTCATAAAGGTCATGTCGCCAATGCCGTGCGAGTAACCGGTAAATCAGGTCACTCTTCGGATCCTGCATTAGGTGTCAACGCCATCGAAATCATGCATGAAGTGCTGTTTGCTTTGATGCAGCTGCGTGACAAGTTAGTCAAAGAGTATCACCACCCAGGTTTCGCTATTCCAAGTCCGACTCTAAACCTTGGCCATATTCACGGCGGTGATAGCGCTAACCGAATCTGTGGCTGTTGTGAACTACATTACGACGTTCGTCCTTTACCAGGCATCAGCTTAGATGGGTTGGATAACATGCTGCGCAGCGCACTCAAGGAAGTAGAAGCAAAATGGCCGGGCAGAATTGACATTACTCCGCTGCATGAGCCGATTCCGGGTTACGAGTGCCAACACGATCATCCATTTATTGGTGGTATGGAATCGGTGTGCGAGATTGAATCGCAAACCGTGAACTACTGTACAGAGGCACCTTTCCTTCAAGAGCTGTGTCCAACCTTAGTACTAGGTCCGGGGTCAATCGACCAGGCTCACCAACCGGATGAGTTCTTAAGCTTCGATTTTATTGACCCAACAATTGATGTTCTGAGTAAATCGATCCGTAAATATTGTTTCTAGTTATTGCTACCCGTTCGATATTTTTATACAAAAGCTACCCCAAAAGGTGGCTTTTATTCTGTTATCTCTGACATAGCCTGTTCTTGTAATTAAATTTCACTTTATTCCACAGTATTGAAAAATTTACTTCTCCCACATTTCTAAACCTAATAATTGCAAACTTAGAATGCTTTATTTGACTAGATACAGCAGTTTTCGCTAGATTGTGTACTTAACAAGGAACAATGGATGTAATTTTTTTACGAGGCAGGATGACAATGAACGAGAAATACGCCGCTCTCAAGAGTAACGTAAGCATGCTGGGACGCTTGCTAGGTAACACAATCCAAGATGCACATGGTGACGTTATCTTAGAGAAAGTGGAAACTATCCGTAAACTTTCCAAATCCGCCCGCGCAGGCAACAAAGCTGACCGTGACAGCCTAGTTGAAGAAATCAAAAACCTGCCGAACGAACAACTCACTCCTGTTGCTCGTGCATTTAACCAATTTCTCAACCTCACCAACATGGCAGAGCAGTACCACACCATCTCTCGCCACTGTGAGGAGCATGTTTGCGAACCAGACGTGCTGCAATCTCTATTTTCCAAATTAAACCAAAACGACATCAGCAAGCTAGATGCGGCTCAAGCTGTTCGCGACCTGAACATTGAACTCGTTTTGACTGCACACCCAACAGAGATCACTCGTCGCACCATGATCAACAAGCTGGTTAAGATCAACGAGTGTCTGTCTAAATTAGAATTAAGCGACCTATCACACAAAGAGCGCGTGAAAACCGAACGTCGCCTAGAGCAACTTATCGCTCAAGGTTGGCACTCAGATGTGATTCGTCAACAACGCCCAACGCCACTTGATGAAGCTAAGTGGGGCTTTGCGGTTGTAGAAAACTCTCTATGGGAAGCAGTACCAGATTTTCTACGCGACATGGATGGCCGACTAAAAGGCTACCTTGGTGAAGGCCTGCCGATCGATGCACGCCCAGTACACTTCTCATCTTGGATGGGCGGTGACCGCGATGGTAACCCATTCGTAACGCACACCATCACTAAAGAAGTGCTGCGCCTATCTCGCTGGAAAGCTGCAGACCTTTACCTAGGCGACGTTAATGAGCTGATTACCGAGCTGTCGATGACTAAGTGTAATGATGCGGTTCGTGAACTAGCAGGTGATGAGCACGAAGCTTACCGTGCAATCCTTAAGAGCCTACGCACTCTGCTGAACAACACGCTAGAAGTGCTTGACGCAAAACTGCATGATGCTGAAGTACCGAAGAAAGAAACACTGCAGAACATCGACCAACTTTGGACACCACTTTACGCGTGTTACCAATCGCTGCACGAATGTGGCATGGGCGTAATCGCAGATGGTTCTCTGCTTGATACCCTACGTCGCCTAAAAGCATTCGGTGTGCATTTAGTTCGTCTCGATGTTCGTCAAGAAAGTACCCGTCACTCAGATGTCCTATCTGAACTGACTCGCTACCTAGGCATTGGCGATTACGACCAGTGGAGCGAGCAAGACAAGATTGCTTTCTTAACCAATGAATTAAGCTCAAAACGCCCACTGCTACCGCGCGACTGGGAGCCATCTGAACAGGTCAAAGAGGTTTTGGACACCTGTAAGGTAATTGCAGCTCAACCTCGTGAAGCCTTCGGCGCTTATGTGATTTCTATGGCTCGTACTGCATCGGATGTACTGGCTGTTCACTTGCTTCTGCAAGAATGTGGTTGCCCATACCGCATGGACGTATGTCCACTGTTCGAAACGCTAGACGATTTGAACAACTCAGAAGCGGTAATGAAGCAGCTAATGAGCATCGACTTGTACCGTGGATTTATCCAGAACCACCAAATGGTGATGATCGGATACTCTGACTCAGCGAAAGATGCGGGCGTAATGTCTGCAGGTTGGGCCCAGTATGACGCGATGGACAAGCTGGTTAAAGTTTGTGATGAAGAAGGCATTGAACTGACTCTATTCCACGGTCGTGGCGGTACGGTTGGTCGTGGTGGTGCGCCAGCGCACGCTGCTCTTCTTTCTCAGCCACCTAAGAGCTTGAAAGGCGGTTTACGTGTAACTGAGCAAGGCGAAATGATCCGCTTTAAGCTTGGTTTACCAGACGTTGCTGTAAACAGCTTTAACCTTTACGCAAGTGCGATTCTAGAAGCGAACCTTCTGCCGCCACCAGAGCCAAAACAAGAGTGGCGCGACTTAATGGAAGTGCTGTCTCAAGTCTCTTGTGAGGCTTACCGTAACGTGGTTCGTGGTGAAGAGAAATTCGTACCTTACTTCCGTCAAGCGACGCCTGAACTGGAGCTAGGTAAACTGCCTCTTGGTTCTCGCCCTGCAAAACGTAACCCGAATGGCGGCGTAGAAAGCCTACGTGCAATTCCATGGATCTTCTCTTGGAGCCAAAACCGTTTGGTACTTCCTGCATGGCTAGGTGCTGGTGAAGCCATTCAATACTCTGTAGACCAAGGCCATCAAGCGCTACTGGAAGAGATGTGTCGTGAATGGCCATTCTTCTCAACTCGTCTGGGTATGTTGGAAATGGTGTACTCGAAGTGCAACATGGAAATTGCGAAGTACTACGATCAACGTCTTGTTGACGAAGAGCTATTGCCTCTGGGTGAGTTACTGCGTGAACAGCTACAAAAAGACATCAAAGCGGTACTGAATGTAGAAAATAACGAGAACTTGATGCAGAGCGACCCTTGGGGGCTTGAGTCAATTCGCTTACGTAACATCTACGTGGAGCCACTAAACATGCTTCAAGCAGAACTGCTGTACCGTACTCGTAAGTGTGAAACACCACCAGCAGAGCTAGAAGAAGCGCTAATGGTGACGATTGCAGGCATTGCAGCAGGTATGCGAAACACTGGTTAATTAGTGATTTCTACTATAAAAAGAACAAAAGGTCGCCACGCGCGACCTTTTTATTTTGCAAAATAACCACTAGTGAGTATTTTGTCAGTTTTTTGGGTTATTTTGTCCATGTATTCTACTTTATGCTTATTATTTAGATATACTACTGCTCCGCTGCGGAAACACTCCAAAAAAATAATCTGCAGCAATTTGATCAATAAACTGGTCAACCTAGGTGATAAACGGCTTTGTAAGGTGACATAACCAACCGATGAGTTGGTGCTACTTAGACATAACCAATATAACGTGCCATTAGAAGCACACTTGTTGTTTAAGTATTTGTTTACTGTTTACCATTTGGATTTCAGACATGTCATTACCACACGTAATTCTAACCGTTTTAAGTACACGCGATGCTACTGGTTACGATATCACAAAAGAATTCTCCGCAAGCATTGGTTACTTCTGGAAAGCTAGCCACCAACAAGTTTACCGCGAGCTAAATAAAATGGCTCAGAACGACCAGGTAACTTGCGTGCTTGAGCCTCAAGAAGGCAAACCAGATCGTAAAGTTTACTCTATCACTGATGCTGGCCGTAGCGCGCTAGGTGAATGGTTTGAACAACCAACTGCACACCCAACCGTTCGTGACGAGTTCTCAGCTAAGCTAATGGCTTGTGCTGTACAACCTTCTGACGCTTACCGTGTACAACTTGCTGAGCTAGTAGAAGAGTCTCGCAAACTGGTTTCTCACTACAAAGAGATTGAAGCAGCTTACTACGCAACGCCATCAACTCTAGACAAGCAAGCACGCCTTGAGCGTCTTACTCTTCGTCGTAACCTACTTATCCGTGAAGCATGGATTGTATGGGCTGAAGAAGTACTGCTTGAACTTGGCGCTCTTGCTTAAGTTAAGCTAGAAGCTAGAAGCTAGAAGCTAGAAGCTAGAAGCTAGAAGCTAGAATAGCAAAAGGCTTGAACTCTTAGAGTCCAAGCCTTTTTTGTATCTATAGGATTTGAAATTTTACAGCCAGAGGCTTTTACAAGCACTTAGGCTTTACTTCTTAGACTTTGCTTAAAGCGCAGCGACTTGTGGACGAACACCTAATGTGTGGCAAAGTGCGTAAGTCATTTCTGCACGGTTTAGCGTGTAGAAGTGGAAGTCTTTCACACCTTCACGGCTCAGTGTACGAACCATATCAATTGCTTGGCTAGCACCAACAAGCTGACGAGTCGTTGGATCATCATCCAAACCTTCAAACTGCTTCGCCATCCAACCCGGTACTTTTACGTTGTTCATCGCAGCAAAGCGAGACGCTTGCTTGAAGTTAGAAACCGGTAGGATGCCCGGAACAATTTCAACATCTACACCAGCCGCCACACAGCGGTCTCGGAAACGTAGGTAGCTTTCAACATCGAAGAAGAACTGAGTGATAGCACGGTTAGCTCCCGCATCGACTTTACGCTTAAGGTTAATAAGATCCGATTGAGCGCTTTTTGCTTCAGGGTGAACCTCAGGGAATGCCGCTACTGAGATATCAAAATCGTGGCGAGATTTAAGTAGCTCGACTAGGTCAGATGCGTACATATCTGGCGCGCCGCCGCCTGCTGGAATATCACCACGCAACGCAACAATACTCTCGATACCATTCGCCCAGTAATCGTCGGCAATTTGAATCAGCTCTTCGCGACTCGCATCAATACACGTTAGGTGCGGTGCTGCAACTAAGCCTGTTTGGTTCTTAATCTCTTTAATGATTGAGTGGGTACGGTCACGTTCGCCCGAGTTTGCACCGTAAGTTACCGATACAAACTTTGGTTGAAGTGTTTTAAGACGGTGAACAGAATTCCACAGGGTCTCTTCCATCTTCTCATTGCTTGGTGGAAAAAACTCAAATGACACATTGATGTTGTCAGAAAGCTCAGCGATATTCTGATTTAAAGCGTCGATATGACTAGCGTGTGTGTATCCCATCTTACTCTCCCTGTGGCAAAAGCAACCACTAAAAACTCAAATCCTTAAACGACGTTTAGACGTCTATATGTCTGTAGAATGTATTGAATACGATTTAATGTCAACAGATCCATTATGAATTTTTTTCAAGTAGATCGTGAGTAAAACTCAAGTCGTTAGATGGGTCGCAAAGCAGAAATAAGGAAGAAAAAAGGCTGAGAAACACATCGTGCTTTCAGCCTTATTTATCTTAGTGAATAGTATGCTATTTAAGTGTCATAGCAAATGATCTGAGTATTAGAACAGGCTCGACATTCGGTTCAAATCAGACTGAATTGCACCAGCCGTCACTTCACGTCCAGCACCCGGGCCACGAATAACCAATGGATTATCTTTGTACCATTTACTCTCGATCGCAAAGATATTGTCGCAAGGCAGCAAGTTCGCCAGAGCGTGCTCTTTAGATAGGGCTTCAACACCTACGGTTGCCTTACCGTTCTTCTCTAAACGCGCTACGTAACGTAGAACTTTCTGTTGAGAGTGCGCTTTCTCTAAACGCTCGGCCAACTCTTCGCTTAGCACCGAAGCCTTATCAAAGAAGTCATCTACCGACAGATCTTGCAACTCTTCAGGGACCAGTGATTCCACTTTGACGTTTTCAGGCTCGATATCTAAACCCGATTCACGCGCCAGAATCACCAGCTTACGCATCACGTCTGAACCATCTAGGTCAGCACGAGGGTCAGGTTCAGTCAGGCCTTGTTGCCACGCTAAGTCAACCAACTCGCTGAATGGCACGGTGCCATCAAACTGTTGGAACAACCAAGACAGCGTGCCTGAAAAGATACCTGACAGCGCAATAATGTCATCGCCACTTTCACGCAAGTCTCTGACTGTGTGGTTAATCGGCAGGCCTGCACCAACGGTCGCGTTGTACAACCAGTGACGGCTGATCTTAGCGAAAGCATCCTGTACTTGATGGTAATACTCGCTCGATGCAGAACCAGCCACCTTGTTAGCCGAGATCAGGTGAATACCTTGTTGTGCGACTTGCAGATATTTTGCTGCAAGCACTGGGCTTGCCGTAACATCTAACACAACCGCTTCATCGTAGCCCTGAATAGAACCTAAACGCTCTAACCAGTCGTTACCATTATTGGCAATGGCTTCATCGTCAAAACACTTACTCACTGAGGTCGCATCAATGCCTTGATCGTCGAACCAATAGGTTTGGCTATCAACCACGGCTACCAATTCGAAGTTCATTCCACGGCGCTTTTCAAGTTCCGCTTTTTGCTCTGCAAACAGGCTTAACCAACTTGAACCAATGTTGCCCTTACCACACAAAGCAATCGCAACACGCTTCTGCGCTTGGAACAGTTGAGAGTGAATGCCTTTCACTAGGCTTGATGTTTCACTCTTACGAATGACTGCCACTAAGCTTAAGCCTGAGTTCGCTTCTGAGATGAACTCAACCGGCGAGCTCTTAAGTTGTTGGTAGAAACCGTAGCAATGGTTCGGGTTCTTAGTCACACCCGCACCCACAGCAGCAATCAGAGAAAAACCTTCTTTAAGCTTAATCTCAGCTTCAATCGCGTGGTCTTGAAGATATTCTAATGCACCACCAGCTATCTCTTCCGTGTAGGCAAGACGCAAGCAGTGTTGATCCGGTTCAAGCTCATAGGCAAGCGGCTCCAGTTGAGCACGCTTAAGCCCTTCAAGGACTTCACTCTCGAGACGGTCGAAATCATGGCCGTGCCCAAAGGTCAGTTGCACGATAAGCACTTCATCCAGAGAGGTAATGATTTTGGCGCCACGACCCGATGCCAGTACGCGCTCAATCTGTGTAGAGCCCGCCTCCGGCTGGTAGCTGCAGCGTAAGCTGAGATCCATAGCACTTTGAGCCACAGGCTGTAGCGTTCGGCTATGAAGCACTGGAGCGGCAAGACGAGCCAATTCACTGGCTTCATCAAGGCGAAGTAGAGGCAGTAGACACGCATCTGAAACCAAACGAGGGTCAGCGCTGTAAACGCCCGCCACATCACTCCAAATCGTCACGCGTTCAACTTCAGCCAAAGCACCAATCACGGTTGCTGAGTAATCCGAACCGTTACGACCAAGTAATACCGTTTCACCCTCGAAGTTCTGAGCCATAAAGCCCGTAATCACCACGCGGCAATGTGCATGCTGCGCTAAGGCTTCTTTGATCAGAGGATAAGAACGTGCGCGGTCAACTTCAGGTTGAGCACCCGCTTCTGCACGTAAAAAGGCACGTGCATCTTGAGCAACTGCTTGTAAGTCATGCTGGCATAACAAAGCAGCGAGTAGACGTGAAGACCAAACCTCACCGTGTCCAAGCACTTTTGCTTTTTGTGCTTCACTTAAAGGAGCCGTTAGCTCCCCCAAAGCGGTAAATTCTTGTTGAATGGTTGCCGTTAGCTGAGCCGAAGACTCACCTTCAAGCAGTGTTTCAATCAGTTCAAGCTGGAACTGACGAAGTGCCTGTAGGCATTCATGAGCAATACGACCATCTTTGTCGAGCGCTTCAACAAATTCAATTAAGCGGTTGGTTGTTTTGCCCGCTGCTGATACCACCACCAAATCAGTTGCTGTTGAGTATTCTCTAAGAATGTTGACCACGCGCTGATAACACTCAGGATTCGCTAAACTGCTGCCACCAAATTTATGTAGCTGGCGAAAGGTTGCCATTATTAACCCTCCCCTTCAGCGATAAAGCCTTGTGTCTTTTCAAACGCTTGCTTGAGGTCGTCAATCAAGTCATCAGCATCTTCAAGGCCAACAGAAAGACGCAGTAACTGTTGAGAAACACCCGCCTCTGCCAGTGCTTCTTCGCCCATCGCACGGTGAGTCATCGACGCAGGGTGACAAATCAAGCTTTCCACACCACCCAGTGATTCAGCCAAAGAGAACAGCTCTAATTTATCGACAAAGTACTTAAGCGCTTCGAATGAACCCGCAAACTCAAAGCTCAACATTGAACCAAAGCCAGACTGCTGTTTCTTCGCAATATCATGACCTGGATGTTCAGGGAGGCTTGGGTGATAAATAGTGCCAACGAGATCTTGCTGCTGCAGAGACGCCAGAATTTCACGTGAGCTTTCTTCGTGAACTCGCATACGCGCACCTAGCGTACGAATACCACGTAAAGTCATGTAGCTATCAAATGGTGTGCCGGTCGCACCAATACAGTTGCCCCACCAGGCTAGCTCTTCAGCGTGCTCTTCTGTCTTAGTGACCACAACGCCACCAATCACATCTGAGTGTCCATTGATGTACTTAGTGGTTGAGTGGATAACAAAATCCGCACCCAGCTCTAAAGGCTTTTGGAACACAGGTGTCAAAAACGTGTTGTCGACAGCAACCAGAGCACCAACCTCTTTCGCTTTGCGGCAAGTTTCTGCAATATCAACCACACGAACCAGTGGATTCGATGGGGTTTCGATTAAGATCAACTTTGGCTTAAGCGCGATCGCCGCATCTAGCGCAGCTTGATCCGATTGATCAACGAACAGAACTTTGAAGTCACCTTTCAGTGAGCGAGTGTTAAACAGACGGTAAGTACCGCCGTAGCAGTCGTGTGGTGCAATAATAAGATCATCGCCACCTAAGAAAGCAGAAACCCATAAGTTAAGCGCCGAAGTACCACAGTTAGTGACCACCGCGCCTTTGCCCGATTCAAGCTCAAACAGTGCAGTTTCTAGTAAACCGCGGTTTGGGTTACCAGAACGGGTGTAATCATACTTTGGCACTTCACCAAAAGCGGGAAACCCATAGTTAGTCGAAAGATAAATAGGTGGGACAACAGCATGGTGTTGCGTGTCTGACTCGATACCAGTACGTACTGCGATGGTTGCTGGCTTCCGGCTGCTCATAGGTGCTTCCTTACAAGTTTTGCGTCTGAGAATCACAGCTGCTTGTCGGCATTTTGCGGCTGTGTTAGATATATGTTATTCACTTTACTTTCATAAACGTGAGACGTCAACACTTCTAGACGTCTATATGTCTTTGCTTATGGCAGTAAATCCCGCTAAAATCACCACTATTAATTTATTCTAACAACTAAAGTGATGAAGGTACGCAATGGCCGACTGGAATGGTGAATACATAAGCCCATATGCTGAGCATGGAAAGAAAAGCGAACAAGTAAAGAAAATTACAGTTTCTATCCCTCTAAAAGTGTTAAAGGTTCTTACTGACGAGCGTACTCGCCGCCAGATTAATAACCTACGCCATGCAACAAACAGTGAGCTACTGTGCGAAGCCTTTCTACATGCGTACACAGGCCAACCACTACCAACGGATGAAGACCTTCGTAAAGATCGTCCTGACGATATCCCTGCTGAAGTTAAAAAACTGATGACAGAAATGGGTATCGAGTTCGAAGCGTTTGACGAAGAATAAAACAACTCAGTCGCTGCCTTCATTATTGATTCGCTATAGCTGACCCATCTATCACATTATGCATTGCGTTTTTATGACTACGCTGCGAATGATAGACATAAAAAAACCGACTCCAGATGAGTCGGTTTTTTATTATCCTTTTCTCTCAATAGAGCAGCAGCTACTACGCCATGTAGTTAGCAGGCATCTCGATACGAGCTACGCCAGATTCAACAGCCGCTTCCGCAACTGCTCGTGCTACGCGAGGAAGTAGACGTGGGTCCATTGGCTTAGGAATGATGTAGCCTTTACCAAATTCCAGTGCGGTCTCACCCGCCGCTGCTAGTACTTCAGCTGGAACTGCTTCTTTCGCCAGTTCACGAATCGCTTTAACCGCCGCTAGCTTCATTTCGTCATTGATTTCGCTTGCACGCACATCTAATGCACCACGGAAAATGAATGGGAAACAAAGTACGTTGTTTACTTGGTTAGGGTAATCACTACGGCCTGTACCCATGATAAGGTCAGAACGAACTTCGTGTGCAAGCTCAGGTTTGATCTCTGGATCTGGGTTTGAACATGCAAACACAACTGGCTTATCAGCCATCAACGTTAGTGCTTCAGCAGGCAGTAGGTTAGGACCCGATACACCTAAGAACAGGTCAGCGCCTTCGATAACATCTTCAAGTGTGCGCTTATCCGTGTTGTTTGCGAATAGCTCTTTGTATTCGTTCAGATCATCACGACGAGTGTGAATCACGCCTTTACGGTCAAGCATGTAAATCTTCTCACGCTGAGCGCCACACTTAATCAGTAGTTCCATACATGCAACCGCTGCTGCGCCAGCACCTAAACAAACGATCTTACACTCTTCAAGTTTCTTACCTTGAAGTTCGATCGCGTTCAGCATACCCGCTGCCGTTACAATCGCAGTACCGTGTTGGTCATCGTGGAATACCGGTACATCACAACGCTCAATCAGGCGACGTTCAATCTCAAAACAGTCTGGTGCTTTGATGTCTTCCAGGTTAATACCGCCGAATGTATCTGCGATATTCGCAACCGTATCAACGAACTCATCGATTGTGCGGTGTTTTACTTCAATATCGATAGAATCTAAACCAGCAAAACGCTTAAACAGTAGCGCTTTACCTTCCATTACAGGTTTAGAAGCAATAGGACCAAGGTTACCTAGGCCAAGAATCGCTGTACCGTTAGAGATAACAGCAACCATGTTGCCCTTACCTGTGTACTTATAGACGTTATCAACGTTCTGTGCGATCTCGCGAACAGGCTCAGCCACGCCTGGGCTGTATGCAAGTGCTAGGTCTTCTGCAGAGTTTGCAGGCTTCGTCAGTTCTACGGCAATTTTGCCTGGAATCGGGAACTCATGATAATCAAGAGCTTGCTGACGGAATTGTTCTTGAGGCGATAATTCTTGAGAGGATTGAGCTTGGCTGCTGTCTTCAGACATAGGTGTAGGTTCCTAGGATATTATTATTTGGGGGATCTTGTTCATGTTAATGGATGTACTTCAAAGTTCCTAGGTGGTTGGAGCCTCTGTCTCATTAAAAAACGAGATTTCACTACTAATAAGACCAGTGAGCAGTTGAAATTACTATCGCTTGTTGAACTTTCGAGCGGATTTCGAGAATGGAGTGTGGGGTGTAAGTTATGAAACAAAACTCAAGCGGGTTGCCTATCGTTTTCGAGAAGTTGATGGCTGAATAAGATTCAGCGTTTTCTTAAATTTCAGGCAACAAAAAAGGACACCGAAGTGTCCTTTTTATGTCTAAATAGCGAGAATTACTTCTTGCTAGAAAGAGCACCGAAACGCTTGTTGAAGCGATCAACACGGCCGCCAGTATCTACGATACGTTGCTTACCAGTGTAGAACGGGTGACATTTGTCACATACGTCTAGGTGGATAGATTCTTTTGCAAGAGTTGAGTTGAACTCAAATGTGTTGCCGCAAGAACAAGTTGCAGTAACTGCTTTGTATTCTGGGTGGATTCCAGCTTTCATGGGATAACCTCAAGTAGGCCGTGTCGCTATACGATTCTAAGCCGCACACCACACGTAGTTTAAAAAAGAAATAAAGACACCGCATCGACACAAAAGAGTGATGAAGCCATACCTTTAAGGCGCAGTATAGTAATGAATCTATAAGGTAGGATCAACTGATTTGATACATTTTTCACCAATTCTCTCTTTATTTCCTTTATCGGCCTGAGATTTCGGGCTGTCGTTGTCTGTATACGCTAACTCGCCGCCTTCAACCAAACTGCTTCTCGAATTTAAGCGCCTTATCCTTTAGACTGTTCGCTCTCGTCAACTCAGATAAAGCCGTCCCTTTATGCGTCCAATGATTGCCCGTGTGGCGCTGCCTGTTCCACTCGACAAGCAGTTCGATTACAAGATTCCAAACCACCTATTTCCGATTATTGGTGGACGAGTCTCTGTGCCTTTTGGACGACAAACCTTAACCGGTGTTGTAACGGCTCTGGTTAACGAATCTGAATTCGAGCTCGATAAGCTCAAACCCATTAAAGCCTTATTAGACAATCAGCCCGTTTGGCCGGAATCTGTCTATTCACTGTTAATGTGGTGTAGTCATTTTTATCAGTACCCTCTTGGCGAAACCTTTGCTAACGCCCTTCCGAGCGCTCTAAGAAAAGGCAAAGCCGCCGACTTCGCGACGCTGGTTGAATGGCAGTTAACGCCATCAGGCAAAGACCAACTGATGCAAGGTTTTGGTCGCGCGGTCAAGCAAGCCAAAGTGATGCACATGCTTGAGCACGGCCCGGTTCCTCATCAAGAGTTCATTGATGAAGAAGTTGGCAGCGCCGTACTCAAAACGCTAGAAGAGAAAGGCTGGATTGAATCGGTAGAGAAAAAGCCGAAGCGTCAACCGTGGCCAGTTGAACTTGAGAACGACCAAGACAAACCTAAGCTCAATGCCGAACAAGCCATCGCGATTGCGACCGTAAATAGCCAAACCGACTTTGGTTGTTTCCTGTTAGAAGGCGTCACTGGCTCAGGTAAGACCGAGGTTTACCTGAATATGATTAAGCCGATTCTCGATCAAGGTAAACAAGCGTTAGTACTCGTGCCTGAGATTGGCCTCACCCCTCAAACGATTAACCGCTTTAAGCGACGCTTTAATGTGCCTGTTGAGGTTATCCACTCGGGTTTAAACGATTCTGAGCGACTGAATGCTTGGTTATCAGCGCGCGATAAAATAGCAGGTATCGTAATTGGTACCCGTTCGGCTCTGTTCACGCCGTTTGCGGATCTGGGTATTATCATTGTCGACGAAGAGCACGATGCTTCTTATAAACAGCAAGACAGCCTGCGCTACCACGCTCGTGATGTGGCGATAATGCGTGCTCATAAAGCGCAGATCCCGGTTGTGTTAGGTTCAGCAACACCCGCTTTTGAAACGCTGCATAATGCTCAGATAGGCAAATACAGTTATCTCACCCTTACTTCACGTGCGGGTGTAGCTTTGCCGACCACCAATAAAGTATTGGATGTGAAAGGCGAATATCTGGAAAGTGGTTTGTCTGCGTCGTTAATTGCAGAGATGCAAAGACATCTCAAAGCAGGTAACCAAGTGATGCTGTTTCTCAATCGCCGTGGGTTCTCTCCGGCATTGATGTGTCACGACTGTGGTTGGACAGCTGAATGTAAACGCTGTGATGCTTACTATACCTATCACCAATACAGTAATGAGATGCGCTGCCACCACTGTGGTTCTCAGCAGCATATCGTGCACAATTGCCAAGGTTGTGGGTCTGCGAACTTAGTGACAGTGGGTGTCGGTACCGAGCAGTTAGAGGCTCAGCTTGGCCAACTATTCCCTGAATACAAAACCATTCGTATTGACCGCGACAGCACCCGCCGTAAAGGCAGCTTAGAAAGCGCACTCGAGTCGATTCGTAAGGGTGAATTCCAAATTCTTATCGGCACTCAGATGCTTGCTAAGGGTCATCATTTCCCTGATGTGACACTTGTGGCGTTATTGGATGTCGATGGCTCTTTATACAGCAGTGACTTCCGAGCGTCTGAACGTCTTGCCCAGCTATTCATCCAAGTAGCGGGACGCGCAGGACGAGCAAGCAAACCCGGTGAGGTGATCTTACAGACTCACCACCCAGAACATGGGTTGCTGCAAGCTTTGCTGCATAAAGACTACAACCACTTTGCTCAGACGGCGCTGGCAGAACGTAAGCAGGCAATGTTACCGCCTTATACCTTTATGACTCTGTTTAGAGCAGAAGCCAATGACACTCGCTTGGTGGAAGAGTTCTTGCGTCAGGTTCGTCACACATTGGAATCGCACCCGCTGTTTGATCAATATTGCATGGTGCTAGGACCAACCCCAGCCCCATTAGCAAAACGAGCAGGCAAATCGCGCTGGCAGTTAATCTTACAGACTCAAACTCGCTCGTTAATGCAGAAGCTATTAATGAGCGCTAAGCCGGCAAT
This sequence comes from Vibrio sp. 10N.286.51.C3, assembly GCF_003050065.1. Classification (NCBI taxonomy): domain Bacteria; kingdom Pseudomonadati; phylum Pseudomonadota; class Gammaproteobacteria; order Vibrionales; family Vibrionaceae; genus Vibrio; species Vibrio sp. 10N.286.51.C3. Next base: position 67,370 of record NZ_PIGC01000014.1, read on the forward strand.
TAATATGTTACCCGCCGCGAAAAAAGTTCGTTGGTCACTCGACATAGAGCCGCAAGATCTGAGCTAAACCCCTTCGGGTTAAAACTAATGATAAGTTTGTTCACAAATATTTCATATTTCTCGTGAGCAAGTTCACACGAGTCATGTGATTTTTGTTAATCTAGCCGTAACTTTACACGGATTAAACGAATAAAATATTGCAATAAAAAAAGTGTTAGCAACACTTTCATAATATCTATTCGATTACATTTATTATTCACGCCTTAGATACTTAGGCGACAAAGGAACTTAAAAGAGGGTTTAATTTATGGCGACAATGAAGGATGTTGCCCAGCTAGCAGGCGTCTCAACAGCCACGGTATCACGTGCATTGATGAACCCTGAGAAAGTCTCAGTTTCGACTCGTAAACGAGTGGAAACAGCAGTACTTGAAGCTGGATACTCACCCAATACATTAGCTAGAAACTTACGTCGCAACGAATCAAAAACCATCATCACTATCGTTCCTGATATCTGTGACCCTTATTTCGCCGAGATCATTCGTGGTATCGAAGATGCCGCAGTAGAAAATGACTACCTTGTCTTACTGGGTGATAGCGGCCAACAAAAGAAGCGTGAGTCTTCATTTGTTAACTTAGTTTTCACCAAACAAGCTGACGGTATGCTATTGCTTGGCACTGACCATCCATTTGATGTCAGTAAATCTGAACAAAAGAATTTACCACCAATGGTGATGGCGTGTGAGTTTGCCCCTGAGCTTGAACTGCCTACCGTACACATCGATAACCTGACCTCTGCATTTGAAGCGGTGAACTACTTAGCTCAGTTAGGTCATAAGCGTATCGCTCAAATATCAGGGCCAGTATCGGCAACGCTGTGTAAGTTCCGCCAACAAGGCTATCAACAAGCGCTGCGTCGCGCTGGAGTATCAATGAACCCTGCCTATAGCACCGTCGGCGACTTTACTTTTGAAGCCGGTGCTCAAGCGGTTCGTCAATTGTTGGCACTTCCTGAACAGCCTACAGCTATCTTCTGTCATAACGACGCGATGGCCATTGGCGCGATTCAAGAAGCGAAGAAGCTGGGCTTACGCGTTCCTCAAGACCTATCGATTGTCGGCTTTGATGACATCCAATTCGCTCAATACTGCGATCCTCCGCTAACCACCATTTCTCAACCTCGTTATGAGATTGGACGCCAAGCGATGTTGATGATGCTTGATCTACTGAAAGGCAACGATGTGCAAGCAGGTTCGCGTCTACTTGAAGCTAAATTAGTGGTTCGAGGCAGTACAGCACCACCTCGTATGTAACCTTCAAAAATACCCTTACAAATCTGCGGCACATTTTGATGTGCCGCTTCCATTTCTGCACTATTATCCTCGCGCAATCTGGATTACCATGAGGGCAGAATCAGCAACTATTGAAATGTCTTGTGGCTAATAGAGATTATGTAAAGCGCGGTCGTGGTACGAAAAAGCCGACCAAAAAACAAGCCCCTCGCCGTAAACCTTGGCGCAGTGGTCTTTTGGCGATCCTCCTTGCCGGTGGTTTTGGTTACGGACTTTACCTATTGAGTAATGATCCTGAGCCGCCAGCACCTGCTCCTGTGGTAACCAAACCAAAACCTAAGCCAAAACCAGCGAAAGTGATTCCGCCGCCTCCTGAAGAGAAATGGGACTACGTTGAAACGCTGCCAAGCCGCGAAATCGAAGTGAAAGCCAAAGAGCAAGAGATCTCGAAGATCCCTTACATCATGCAGTGTGGCGCTTACAAAACCTCGTCGCAGGCAGAAGCTCGTAAGTTGGATATAGCCTTCCAAGGTATCTCGAGTGAGATCCGCAAGAAAGATGGCAGTAGCTGGTACCGTGTGGTTCTAGGTCCATACAAGTTGAAGCGTGACGCAGAGCGAGATCGCCATAAGCTGCAACGAGCGAAAATCGAACCTTGTGCTATTTGGAAAGACACCGAGTAATTTAGATTCAGCGGCAGTCTCGGTCTTAGTAAAAGCCGAAAACCAAACACCGAAAGCCTCCCACTGTGGAGGTTTTCTTTTATCCCCTCCCCTTTAACCAAATTTCCTTACAACTTCCGCCGATAAGTTTGCACGACATCACTCACCCTTCCTTGAATTATCCGAGCGCCATCCTCATATACTTTTTATACCCAAAGATAAGAAATATTAAGAGGCCCTACTCGTGACTACCATTGTATCTGTACGTCGTAATAATAAAGTCGTCATCGCGGGTGATGGACAAGTATCTCTAGGCAACACTGTAATGAAGGGCAATGCCCGTAAAGTACGTCGCCTATACAACAACAAAGTACTGGCAGGTTTTGCTGGCGGTACCGCTGATGCTTTCACGCTATTCGAAAAATTTGAAAGCAAGCTGCAAATGCACCAAGGTCACCTAACCAAAGCTGCCGTTGAGCTGGCGAAGGATTGGCGTAGCGACCGTGCTCTACGTAAGTTAGAAGCACTGTTAGCAGTAGCGGATGAGACCGCTTCACTGATCATCACAGGTAACGGTGACGTCGTTCAACCTGAGAACGACCTGATTGCGATCGGTTCGGGCGGTAACTTCGCTCAAGCAGCAGCTACTGCACTATTAGAAAATACTGATTTAGATGCGCGTGAAATCGCAGAAAAGTCGCTGAACATTGCGGGCGACATCTGTGTCTTCACCAACCATCACCACACTATTGAAGAACTAGAAAGCACCGTTGAGCTGCCAAAGCCAGAGTAACGACCGCTTCCATCAATAACGTTGTATTCAACAGTGATTAAAGAATTAAGGAAAAACCATGTCTGAGATGACTCCTCGCGAAATTGTTCACGAACTCAATCGCCACATTATCGGCCAAGACAACGCTAAGCGTTCAGTAGCTATCGCTCTGCGTAACCGCTGGCGTCGTATGCAGCTTGAAGAAAGCCTGCGTGTTGAAGTATCACCAAAGAACATCCTAATGATTGGCCCAACAGGTGTCGGTAAAACTGAAATTGCTCGCCGCCTAGCGAAATTAGCAAACGCGCCTTTCATCAAGGTAGAAGCGACTAAGTTCACCGAAGTTGGCTACGTTGGTAAAGAAGTTGAGACCATCATCCGTGATCTAACGGACGTTGCAATCAAGATGACACACCAACAAGCGATGGAGAAAGTACAGTACCGCGCTGAAGAACAAGCTGAAGAACGCATTCTTGATGCCCTTCTACCACCAGCACGTGATGCTTGGGGTCAGAACGAGCAATCAACAGAAGACACCACCTCTTCAAACACTCGCCAGATTTTCCGCAAGAAACTGCGTGAAGGTAAGCTAGACGACAAAGAGATCGAAGTTGATGTAGCCGCGCCGCAAATGGGTGTTGAAATCATGTCACCTCCAGGCATGGAAGAGATGACAAACCAGCTGCAAGGCATGTTCCAAAACCTAGCAGGCGACACCAAGAAAAAGCGTAAGATGAAAATCAAAGACGCATTCAAAGCACTGACGGAAGAAGAAGCTTCAAAGCTTGTGAACCAAGAAGAGCTAAAAGAGAACGCGATCTTCAACGCTGAAAACAACGGCATCGTATTCATCGATGAGATCGACAAAATCTGTAAGCGTGGCGACAGCTCAGGCCCAGACGTATCTCGCGAAGGTGTTCAGCGTGACCTACTGCCTCTTATCGAAGGCAGCACAGTATCAACCAAGCACGGCATGGTTAAAACTGACCACATCTTGTTTATCACATCAGGCGCATTCCAAGTGGCTAAGCCATCTGACCTGATCCCTGAACTACAAGGTCGTCTACCAATCCGCGTAGAACTTGAAGCACTATCAGCACATGACTTCAAACGCATCCTGACTGAACCAAAAGCATCTCTAACAGAGCAATACATTGCCCTAATGAAAACAGAAGATGTGAGCATTGAGTTTACTGAAGATGGCATCAACCAGATTGCGGACGCAGCATGGCGCGTAAACGAAACCACTGAGAACATCGGTGCGCGTCGTCTACACACAGTAATGGAGCGTCTAATGGATGAAATTTCATTCGAAGCAACAGACAAAGCTGGCAGCAAGCTTGTTATTGATGAAGCTTACGTAACGTCGAAACTTGGTGAGTTCGTAGAAGACGAAGACTTAAGTCGCTTCATCCTGTAGCACACCAAACTCCAACTTATTGCTCTATCTCAAAGAAATAGCAGCTAATAAGCGAATTCAAGGCCCACTTTCGAGTGGGCTTTTTATTACCCGAAAAATGGGCGTATACTCAAATCACAGTTTGAAACGAAGACTTACAAAGAAATAGACCTACGATGAAACAATCTCTACTGATTTGGCTTGATGCCGCACGACCAAAAACTCTGCCTCTTGCACTTGTCTCTATTCTTACAGGAAGTAGTTTAGCGTTCGCCGGCGGTCAGTTTTCTTTATCGATAGCACTACTGGCTTTTCTAACCGCCACCCTATTACAGATTCTGTCGAACCTAGCCAATGACTATGGCGACGCAGTAAAGGGCACAGACAACGAAAATCGCCTGGGACCAACACGCGCCATGCAATCTGGCGCGGTAACAGCGAAAACCATGAAGCAAGCGATCATTCTCAACATCGTGTTTACCATGGTCGCTGGGCTGATTCTTATTTTTCACGCCTTAACCTCGATTGAAAGTATCTTATCTTTCATTGCATTAGGCGTATTAGCCATTGTTGCAGCCATCGCTTACACCGTCGGTAATAAACCTTATGGCTATATCGGCCTTGGCGACTTATCGGTGTTTATCTTCTTCGGTTTGTTAGGTGTATCGGGGACTTACTTCTTGCACACTGGCCATGTTGAACCAAGCCTGTTTCTCCCCGCACTGGGCTGCGGACTGATGGCGGTTGCGGTACTCAATATCAACAACATGCGTGATATCGAAAACGACAGCGAATGCGGTAAACGTACCATGGCAGTTCGCCTAGGACAGCGCAAAGCTAAGCACTATCATTTCGCCTTGCTTGGTCTCGCCCTTGCGTCTTTCGCTATTTACCTACTGATTCAAGAAAAGCCAGCCTGGATCAGCCTGCCGTTTTTACTGAGTATTATTATTGTTTATAAACATGGCAAAGCTGTTTGGGAAACCGAAAAACCCGCGCAGATTGCACCAATGATGCCAGTGATTGTGAAATGCTCACTGGTCACTAACCTATTGTTTGCAGGGGTTGTCGTAGCTCAAACTCTATTGAGTTAAATGAGACTAATCATTGCAAAGGGATCAAGCACCGATATACTCAAAGTAAGCTCATTGTTCAAAAGGTATACGAATGGAATACAACACTTCAGCACTGTGCGACATATATTTGGATCAAGTTGATGTCGTGGAACCAATGTTCAGCAACTTCGGTGGACGTGCATCCTTCGCAGGACAGATCACGACATTAAAGTGTTTTGAAGACAACGCTTTGATTCGCTCTGTACTAGAGCAAGATGGTCTGGGGCGTGTGTTGTTAATCGACGGTGGTGGCTCGCTGCGTAAAGCGCTGATTGATGCTGAGATTGCCCTACTTGCCGAAGACAATGAGTGGGAAGGTATTGTGGTTTACGGCTGTGTTCGTGAAGTCGATGAGCTTGAAGACATGAACTTAGGCATCCAAGCCTTGGCTTCTATTCCCGTTGGTGCGAGCCAAGAGGGTGTCGGTGAGTTAGACGTTCCAGTGAACTTTGGTAGCGTGACCTTCTTACCAGAAGATTACCTCTACGCCGACAACACCGGTATCATTCTTTCAGCCGAACCTCTAGATGTAGAACTCGATCTGGATGTTGAGCAAGAAGAGGTCGAGTAACTCACTCGGCTTTGAATACTAAAACAAAGCATAAGAATACGAAGTATTAGAACGCAAACAAAAACGCCCGCTACTGAGTAGCGGGCGTTTTTTTAAATCTGAAGAGTCGATTACTCTACTTCATCCATTTTACCAAGAAGGTTACGGATGCGATCTTGCCATGCTGAATGCTCTTCCTGCATTTGCTGAGTTTTTTGCTCTAGTTCGTGACGGCTTGCTTTAAGCTCACCAGCTTCTGTTGCTAGTGCTTGTTTCTCTTCTTTAAGCTCTTCCACTTCCATTTGAAGAAGTGCAATTGTATCTACTGCTGTTTGAATTTTTGCTTCTAGCTGCTCTAGTACTTCAAAAGACATTCTGGCCTACCTTTAAGTTATCCATTTGATGGTGAAGGTTCACTCCACTTATTTCCCCATTCTACTCAGCAGAGCAAGGATAAACACTCAATATATTCGATATTTTGCGCCATTCGATGAAAAAAACAGCGCTTTTTACCGAATATTGACGTGAACGATTAGCGCCACAACGGCAAACCGATTATTTTGATGAATAATAACTGTTTTCCACTGCGAATTGATCGAGAGCAATCTCCAAAAAACAAAAAGGCAAACGTTTCCTTTTGGATATGGTAAAATTCGCCGCGAAATTTCTATTCCCCCTTTGAAAATTTTGGAGTCCGCATGAAACGCGATTTAGCAATGTCATTCTCTCGTGTCACAGAAGGTGCAGCACTAGCTGGTTACAAGTGGCTTGGCCGTGGCGATAAAAACGCTGCAGATGGCGCTGCTGTAGAAGTAATGCGTAGCCTATTAAACAAAACTGAAATTAGCGGTGAGATCGTTATCGGCGAAGGTGAAATCGATGATGCACCTATGCTGTACATCGGCGAAAACGTAGGTGTGGGCGGCGATGCTGTCGACATCGCAGTTGACCCAATTGAAGGGACACGCATGACAGCAATGGGCCAATCAAATGCATTGGCTGTATTGGCTGCAGGCGAAAAAGGCAGCTTCCTTAAAGCACCTGATATGTACATGGAGAAGTTGGTTGTAGGCCCAGGTGCTAAAGGTGTGATTGACCTAGAACTACCATTAACAGAAAACCTAGAAAACATCGCTAAAGCGTTAGGTAAAACACTCGATACTCTAGTCGTAACCACACTGGCTAAGCCTCGTCATGATCAAGTCATCGCCGACATGCAAGCTATGGGCGTTCGTGTATTCGCTGTGCCAGACGGTGATGTTGCGGCTTCTATCTTAACGTGTATGCCAGACAGCGAAGTGGACGTCATGTACTGCATCGGCGGCGCACCTGAAGGTGTGGTTTCTGCCGCGGTAATTCGCGCACTTGATGGTGATATGCACGGTCGTCTACTGCCTCGCCACGAAGTGAAAGGCGACACAGCAGAGAACCGTAAACACGGTGAACTTGAGCTTGAGCGTTGTGCTGAAATGGGCGTAACAGCGGGTATCGTGTTGAAGATGGAAGACATGGCTCGCAGCGACAACGTTGTATTCTCAGCAACGGGCATCACTAAGGGTGATTTGCTAGAAGGCATTACTCGTCAGGGTAATATCGCAACAACAGAAACTCTGCTTATCCGTGGCCGCTGCCGTACGATTCGCCGTATCAAATCTATCCACTACCTAGAGCGTAAAGATCCAGAAGTAGTAGGTCATATCCTGTAAGCCTAAACTCGGTGAAACAGAATATTCGAAGGCTGATACCAAGTATCAGCCTTTTGTTTTTATTGGCGCACCAGAATCTCACCATGGCTGCCGATAGAGTAAAACGCGAGCTATAGAGTAAATCATCATCAATATAGTAAATGGTTTGCTTTATAAACACCTTGCCTCATAATAGTAAGGTTCATGAGGTAGGGATAGTATGAAAACAAGCGACAAAATCTTACAGACCATTAAGCGTCAAGGCGCGGTAACCGCGAAACAACTGTCAGAAGAATTTGGCATGACGACAATGGGTGCAAGGCAACATCTGCAAAGCCTGGAAGATGACGGTATTCTTGCGTTTCATGATGTGAAAGTGAAAGTGGGTCGCCCGACTCGCCACTGGTCACTGACTCAACAAGGCCACAGCCAATTTACAGACCGACATGGTGAACTCACTATTCAAGTGATTGATGCTGTGGAGAATCTATTTGGTAAAGAAGGGCTGGCTAAGGTTGCGGCCGAGCGTGAACAACACACACTCAAGCAGTATCAAACTGCGCTGTCTGACTGTGATTCACTCATCAGCAAGCTTAAAAAACTCACTCAGCTTCGTGAAGACGAAGGCTACATGGCAGAGCTTCAAGAGCATGACGATCACTACATCTTGATTGAGAACCACTGCCCTATCTGCAAGGCTGCAACTCGCTGCCCTAGCCTGTGCCAATCTGAGCTCAATGTGTTTACTGAGTTACTAAAAGGTGAGTGTCACGTGAGCCGTACAGAGCACATAATTGCTGGCGAGAGACGCTGTACTTACACATTAACACCCGCACTTTGATCGTAACGGTAAACGGTTGATACTGTCTCAATATTGAGAAAACACAAATAGATTAAAATTTGTACAGATTTCTTTCTTAAGCTTATAGCATATGAAACACGCTTAATGCTAAGGAAGGAATGATGGCGCATCCTCAACCCGCTCAAAAATTGCCACCCTTTGACGAACTTGTCCAACTCGCGAAAAGCGATCCTAAAGCATTCAACCAATTCAAACACGAGATGTGCGAACAGATGATTTGTTCGGCTTCAGAGACCATGCAAGGTAGGCTTCGCGCTCAACAAAGTCACATCGACTTAGTGGTTAGTCGCTGTAAAAACCCACACCATGCCAATGTCGTGCTCATGCAAGAGTTGCGCTGTCAGGTCTGTAAGTTCCAAGATGCACTCGAAGGGCGCAGCGGCTTTAAAGAATCTCTGCCTGAAAATGTCGTGCCTTTTAAGCCGAATACCGAACCTAAAATGTACTGAAAGTAGCAAGGCATTAAAAAGAAAAAAGGGAGCCTAATGCTCCCTTCTTATCTATCAATATTTACATGGGTCTTCGCCGTAGTCATTACGGCCTTCAGTGCCCTTCAACAAGCCACACTCAATCAGAATCCATAAGCCACACACTAATGCCGCGACGGTTGCCGCCATATGAATTGGCGATACCGGCTCTGTCGTAGTCGCAGCCATTGGCGAAGCTAAACGACCCAGTACTAGCGGCACATTTAGCAATAGCCAGTAATTCGACTTATTGCGGTCGTGCCAGCGCTTAGCGGTGACCGCAAGATCTGGGATCACAAGCATCAATAGGAAGATTGGTAGCAGGATATACGAATAAGCAGGGAACAACACAGAGATACCAGAAGCAAAACCAGTAATCGCTATGTAGTAGAAAATATTCCAAATCCAGTAAGTCTTACGACCAATTCTCCCCTTGAAAGAGAGCAGTAAATCTTTCATCGACATCTTAAATACTCAAATTTATACGCCGCTAAAAGTCAGCAGCAATGGTTAGTTTATTACTTTTTGAAAGCAACTTTTATCCATATCACGAATGTTCACCGTTAAGCTTCTTACATGACTCGCTTGCTCTTGCAGGATCTGCATTAACGATCGTGACAATTCTCGCTTTTGCTCTTCCGTTCGTCCCGAAAGTAACTCAAAGCTGATATGAATAAAGTCTACACTATCTTCCTCATCACCGACCAACCAATTATGGCAACGCAGTGAACGAGACTTCACTGATGGCACATCAAACAAGCCACATGTGAGAGCGACTTGGTGGAGATCTTCCAGTAAGCCTTGGATATTCACTCGCTCATCCACTGAATTGGAGTACTCTAGAACTAGATTCGGCATTGTTACTTCCTGTTGTTAACGCAATCGTTTGTCCCTTAATAACAACTAACGATGAAAAATCCGAGAAGTTAGCTATTATTCTGTCTGCCGGATCACTGATATATGCTCAAAATCTACTCTGACCATTGAGTAAGATCCAAGAAAGTCATGACCACAGTCATGATCTGTTGATATTAATCTGTTATATTATTTCGTAATAAAGTTTACTTTTTTACATTCGATTTATTTAAATACTTTGGAGATATTCCTATGCGTCATCCTGTAGTTATGGGTAACTGGAAACTAAACGGCAGCAAAGAAATGGTTGTTGATCTACTAAACGGTCTTAACGCTGAACTTGAAGGCGTAACAGGCGTAGACGTAGCAGTTGCTCCACCAGCACTTTTCGTTGATCTTGCTGAGCGTACGCTTACTGAAGCTGGCAGCGCGATCATCCTAGGTGCTCAAAACTCTGACCTAAACAACAGCGGTGCATTCACTGGCGACATGTCTCCAGCAATGCTTAAAGAGTTCGGCGCATCTCACATCATCATCGGTCACTCTGAGCGTCGTGAATACCACAACGAATCAGATGAGTTCGTAGCTAAGAAATTCGCATTCCTAAAAGAGAACGGCCTAACTCCAGTTCTTTGTATCGGTGAATCTGAAGCACAAAACGAAGCAGGCGAAACTGTTGCTGTATGTGCTCGTCAACTTGACGCTGTTATCAACACTCAAGGTGTTGAAGCTCTTGAAGGCGCTATCATCGCTTACGAACCAATCTGGGCTATCGGTACTGGTAAAGCAGCTACAGCTGAAGATGCACAACGCATCCACGCTCAAATCCGTGCACACATCGCAGAGAAATCTGAAGAAGTTGCTAAGAAAGTTGTTATCCAATACGGCGGTTCTGTTAAGCCAGAAAACGCAGCAGCTTACTTCGCACAACCAGACATCGACGGTGCTCTAGTTGGCGGCGCAGCGCTAGACGCGAAAAGCTTCGCAGCTATCGCTAAAGCAGCAGCTGAAGCAAAAGCTTAATTTAAACGTCACCGTTTAGATTAGATGAAAGGTCAACTTAGGTTGGCCTTTTTTGTTGCCTGTCATTCCAGAAACCTCAAACGGCAGGCACAAAAAAACCGCTGAACAATCAGCGGTTTTTAAATTCTTTAAGCGAACGCTAGGCGTGGCTTAGAACAACTCTTCTGCAACGCGGAACAGCTCAGAACGGTCTGGGTTCTGCATGTTCTCGATACAGTCGATGATGTCGTGGTGAACAAGTTCTTCTTTCTCGATACCAACACAACGACCACCGTGACCTTCTTGAAGAAGGTGAACAGCGTAGTTACCCATGCGAGAAGCCAGTACACGGTCAAATGCAGTAGGACGACCACCACGTTGGATGTGACCAAGAACCGTTGCACGAGTTTCACGACCAGTTGAAGATTCGATCTCTTTAGCCAGTTCGTTCGCATCCATCATTAGCTCAGTTAGAGCGATGATTGCGTGCTTCTTACCTTTAGCAATACCATCTTGGATGTTGCTGATAAGCTGTTCTTTATCTAGGCCAGTCTCTGGAGTAATGATGTACTCACAACCACCCGCGATTGCTGACATAAGCGTAAGGTCACCACAGTGACGGCCCATGATTTCAACAATAGAAATACGTTGGTGAGAAGAAGACGTGTCACGTAGACGGTCAATTGAATCAATAACAGTGTTAAGCGCTGTTAGGTAGCCGATTGTGTAGTCAGTACCCGCGATATCGTTGTCGATTGTGCCTGGAAGACCGATACATGGGTAACCCATTTCAGTCAGTTTCTTAGCACCCATGTAAGAACCGTCACCACCGATAACAACAAGTGCTTCGATGCCGTGCTTCTTAAGGTTCTCAATGCCTTTCTCACGAACAGCAACGTCTTTGAACTCAGGGAAACGTGCAGAACCTAAGAAAGTACCACCACGGTTGATCACGTCAGATACGCTTGAACGGTCAAGCTTTTCGATACGGTCTTCAACAAGGCCTTGGTAGCCGTCGTAAATGCCGTAAACTTCAATGCCAACTGATAACGCAGTACGAACAACGCCGCGAACTGCTGCGTTCATACCTGGAGCGTCACCACCACTGGTCAAAACACCGATCTTCTTAATCATGCTCACCCTCGATTTTTGGGAATCTATTATTCAATTCTTTTACTTGCTGATTGTATATCAACAAGATTTTAAATCTGTATTTGTGCTTTATGTTACATTTCCTCAAAGGGAATAGCACTTAAATCGCGTAAATTTATGTAACATTTCTACTTCTGTAAGAGTATTACAGTTTTACTCAGTAACTTTGTTGATTCACATCAGAATCAACATTAATTGTTACTAAGGTGGTTTTTGAATCACCAAAGAGTTAGTAATTTTTACTCACTTTAGTTCAAAAGCCACCCACTTACCATTTGCCAGCTAATTTTTAGCACGCATTACCACGAGTGGAATTTCTGCTGCTTCTCTGGTCCAAATACGACCGAATACGGGTCTTGGTGAATTAATACATCAGCATCAGGGAACACCGAGATAAGCTTAGCCTCTACTTCGTCTGAAATGCGATGCGCTTCAATAAGTGGGATATTATCTTCTAATTCTAGATGCAGTTGAATGAAGCGAATTGGCCCCGAACGACGCGTTCGTAATTGATGCACACCTAACACGCCTTCCACGCTCAATGATGTCTCTTTTATCTGCTTTAGTTCTTCATCAGGTAGCTTATGATCAAGCAGAGATTGAACCGCTTCCATCGCCATTTGATAAGCGCTGTACAGAATGTAGATACCAATACCCACCGCAAATACAGAGTCCGCTTGGCCAAGTCCAAACCAACTCAATGCCAGTGCCAGCATAATTGCGGCGTTCATATAAAGGTCTGATTGATAGTGCAATGAATCGGCTGCAATAGCTTGGCTACCCGTTTTGTTGACCACATGTTTTTGGAAGCGAACCAGACCAAAGGTCATCACTATCGCGAACAGGCTGACGTAGATACCAATTTCTGGAGAGTTCAGTTCATGAGGTCGGAAGAATCGCTCAATACCATTGAGAATAAGGAAACATGCTGAGCCTGAAATAAACATCGCTTGCGCTAATGCAGCAAGGGATTCGGCCTTACCATGACCAAAGGTGTGCTCTTTGTCGGCAGGCTGCAGAGAGTAGCGAACCACGATAAGGTTAACGACAGAGGCTGCGATATCAAGCATGGAGTCCACGACGGAAGCCAACAGACTCACAGAACCTGTCACCCACCACGCTGCGACTTTCACTATCAATAAAATAGTGGCGATGGTTGTGGCTGCCCAAGCGGCGAGCGTAACTAAACGTGCGTATTCTTGTTTCATAACTTGGCTATAAAGTGACTGATAGCACAAAGTATAACCCGCAAACAACCAATTGAATATGACAGCCATGATGTAAAACATTCATTTTTAAGGATCAAAAAAAGCGGCACACGGCCGCTTCTTTCTAAACACTTTCATGCAACGCTGATTTCTCAAGCAATGAATTACTTGTCTTTGTTCATGCGTTTTTCCATTTTGTCAGCACACTTAGTCATGCGCTCTTGTTGGATTTCTTTCAGTTGAGTCTTTTGCTCAGGTGTTAGTACGCTCATCATTTGATGTTGTTTCTTAAGCATTGCTACGCGACGCTCAGTTTGCTTCTCAACCATTTGGCTTGCTAGGTCGTTTGCTGCTGCTTCATCGAAGTTGTCAGCCAGTACCAATGCTTGAACTTTCTCTTGATGCGCTTTCATTTTCGCCATCTTGTCAGCTTTATTGCCTGAGTGTTTTGCTTTCATCTCAGCGCGGTTCGCTTCACGCATCTCTTTTAGTTCTGCTTTTTGAGCATCAGTCAGGTCTAGCTGACGCATCACTTTCTTATCGAAGCCGCCACATTTACCGTGCATGCCTTTGTGGTCGCCTTTATCACCACCACCGTAAGCATATGCGCTTGCTGTACCAAAAATAAGTGGAAGTGCCGCAGCTGCTAGTACAAGTTTCTTAGTCATTTTCATAATTGTTGCCTCAATTCGGTATAATAAGTCATGTGTTGCGTCTGTTTCTCAGCGCTTGAATATAGATTAGTCTTTCCCTCGTAAAGTGACGTTTAGAAAGCGTAAAGAATCGTAAAGAGTGAAAGTTGACGAATAATTAGCAGTATTATTAACCTGTAAATAGCAGATAACCGATTAAGGCTTCCCAATGGCGAACATTCTTCTTATTGATGACGACACCGAGTTAACCAGCTTACTCAAAGACATTCTGAGCTTTGAGGGCTTCACTGTTTCCGAAGCCAATGATGGCTATGCGGGACTTGAAGCTATCAATGATGAGATTGACCTGATTCTTTTGGATGTGATGATGCCGCGTCTTAATGGCATGGAGACACTAAAGAAACTGAGAGAAAATTGGGAAACGCCCGTGCTGATGCTGACCGCAAAAGGCGAAGAGATCGACCGTGTAATTGGCCTTGAACTTGGCGCAGACGATTATCTACCTAAGCCTTTCAGTGACAGAGAGTTGTTAGCGCGTATTCGTGCCATTTTGCGTCGGACTCAAACCACCACTGCACCTAAAGCGGTCAGTGACAAGGTTCAATATCAAGACATCGAAGTCTTCCCTGGTAAACAAGAAGCCTACTGCAATGGTCAGCTCATCGACCTCACCACAACCGAGTTCGCACTACTGAGTCACCTTATCCAAAATCCAGGGCAAGTGATCACCAAAGAAGCATTGAGCCTAGATGTGTTAGGTAAAAGGCTTGCGGCGTTTGACCGCGCAATTGATATGCACATCTCCAATCTGCGTAAAAAGATTCCTGAGCGTAGCGACGGCAAATCTCGCATCAAAACCTTACGAGGCCGTGGTTACTTATTGGTAGAGGAAGATTAATGCGTATCCCTAAAATCACCAGCTTATATGGACGTATCTTTGCTATCTTTTGGTTCACCATGTTACTGGTGCTTTTGTCGGTGCTGTCACTTCCCCATTTAGATCCACGTGTAGCACGTGATGTGCCCGCGGATCATCTCAATAAGTTAGAGCGTATCGCTAAATTCACAGAGAAACGCTACGCCAAAGAACCGAATCTGGGCAAAATTGTGTTCCAACTTGAGGCACCACGTAGCCGCAAGGATTCTCGCGCCCGCATCTACTTAACCGACCTTGAAGGAGCAGTCCTTACCTCTAAGAGACATTCAGACTACAAGTTGAAGGCAATTCGAAACTTTGTGACCTCAATTGAGAACCCTGAAGTGCCGAAGCAGAAGCTATACGGGCACTACATGGTCGCAGGTCCAGTACCGATCAAACTCGCAGGTGAAGAACTGTTGATGTACGCCGGAGTGAAATGGAATCAACCACCGCCATTCTTGTTACGCCTGTTTGATAAACCTCTGCAGCTTTTGCTTGCCGTGATGTTAGCCAGTACCCCGCTATTATTATGGTTAGCTTGGGCATTGAGCCAACCTGCTCGCAGGCTCGAACGCGCAGCCCAGCGCGTAGCGAAAGGTCAATTTGAAGTCGATCCAACACTTGAAAAAGGCACTTCAGAGTTTAGACAAGCAGGTGAAAGCTTTAACCAGATGGTAGAAGCGGTGAACCAAATGATTTCGGGGCAACAGCGACTGCTCTCTGATATTTCACACGAGCTCCGCTCCCCACTGACACGTCTTCGTATGGCCAATGCACTAGCGATTCGTAAACAAGGCGAGAGCCAAGAGTTAGAACGCATTGACACCGAAGCACAACGTTTGGAACAGATGATCAGTGAGCTACTGACGCTATCTCGTATGCAGGTCGACAGCCACATTACTCGTGAGGTTCAACCTATCTCGAGCCTGTGGGAAGAGATCTTGAAAGACGCACAGTTTGAAGCCGAGCAGATGGGTAAACAGCTGACGTTCTCGGAGATCCCCGAGCGTTCTATTTCGGGTAACCCTAAGCTGCTGATGAGTGCGCTAGACAATATTACGCGTAATGCCATCTACTACGGCAAAGACCAAGTCGATGTGCAGTTCCACGTGGTGCAAGATCAGCTAACAATTTGCGTCAATGATAATGGTGATGGTGTACCGGAGGATGAATTAGATTCTATCTTCAGGCCTTTCTACCGTGTCTCAACTGCCCGTGATCGTAATACCGGAGGTACTGGGCTTGGGTTAACCATTACTGAGAGTGCGATTCGCCAACACAGCGGCACCATCACGGCAAGCCGAAGCCAGTTAGGTGGATTACAACTCGAAATCACCCTACCTATCTTACCGGTGTAATACCCCCACAAAGATCGCAGTTGATAATGATTGTTATTATCACTATGGTAAATCCTCTAATTATGGAGGATTTACCATGTCGCACACTTTCCCTGAACTGCCCTACGCTTACGATGCCCTAGAACCTTACATTGATGCTAAAACGATGGAAGTGCATTACAGCAAGCACCATAGAACCTACTACGATAAGTTTGTTGCGGCGGTGTCTGGCAGCGAACTAGAACAGCAATCTCTGACCGAAATCTTCGCTAACATCTCGCAGCACAGCCCTGCCGTGCGTAACAATGGTGGCGGCTACTACAACCATATCTTGTATTGGAATTGTATGTCGCAAGACGGCGGTGGAGAACCGACAGGCGAACTTGGTGATGCTATCAAGAGCACATTCGGAGATTTCAAGACGTTCCAAGATCAGTTCGCTCAAGCAGCAATCAATACCTTCGGCTCAGGCTTTGCGTGGTTGGTGGTAGAACAAGGACAACTGAAAATCATCTCAACCTCAAACCAAGACAACCCGTGGATGGATACCATCGCCAGCAATGGTGAGCCAATTCTTGCGCTGGATGTTTGGGAACACGCTTACTACATCAGCTACCAAAACCGTCGCCCTGATTACATCAACGCATGGTGGAATGTGGTGAATTGGAATGCCGTATCTGAAAACTACGCACAAGCACTTACGAATAAAGCGTAAGCGAATGGTGGTGAACTGTACTCACTCAGCTTGCCACCGTATACTCGGGCTATCTTTGATTATTCTTGTGAAACAACATGTTTGATATCGCTCTATACGAACCAGAAATTGCGCCCAATACGGGTAACATCATCCGCCTATGTGCTAACTGCGGCGCAAACCTGCACCTGATTGAACCGCTTGGCTTTGATTTTGAAGAGAAGAAAGTTCGTCGTGCTGGCTTGGATTACCACGACCTTGCGCGAGTGAAGCGTCACAAGAACCTAGAAGCCTTCCTTGAGTATCTAGAAAATGAACGCGAAGGTGACTTCCGTATTTTTGCTTGCACAACGAAAACCACAGGTCACCACGTGGATGCAAAATTCCAACAAGGTGATGTGTTGATGTTTGGCCCAGAGACACGCGGCCTGCCTGCTGAGTTCATCGAAAGCATGCCAATGGAACAACGCATTCGCATTCCAATGATGCCAGACGCACGCAGCCTAAACCTGTCTAACGCGGTTGCGATTATTGCTTTTGAAGCGTGGCGACAAATGGGGTTTGAAGGCGCGGTATAACCGATCGCTTACTAGGGCGGTTATCTGCTACCAATGATCGCTAACACGCAATAAAAAAGGCTCTTACCATTATCACTTGCTTGCGAAGGATAATGGTAAGAGCCTTTTCTGTTTTTCCCTCTATATAAAGAAGAGGGAAAACGGATTAGTTCAAGCGGTTACGATCGTTGTCGTCGTCTTTCTTCTCAAACTCACCCTCAAAGGTGTTGCCATCTTTTGATTGGTCAGAGGGATCGCGATTGAATGGGTCTTGTCCAAATGGACTCTGACCAAAACCAGCCTGTCCACCCGCATGGAAACCGCCAGACATATTGCTAACCACCATTTTTTCCATCATTTTCTTAGCAATCATCGCTCTTGGTGCTGGCAGCAATACCAACATACCAAGTGCGTCCGTCATAAAACCCGGAGTCAGCAGCAATACACCTGCAACCGCAAGCATCACGCCTTCAAGAATCTGCTGTGCTGGCATTTCGCCTTGTTGCAAACGGCCTTGTACAGACATTAGTGTCTGAATGCCTTGGCTACGAACCAGTGAGGCACCAACAAATGCAGTAATCAACACTAACGCAATAGTTGGCCACAATCCTAAGAAGCCACCAACTTGAATAAATAGCCCAATCTCAATGATGGGTACGAAGATAAATAGTAATAATAAGATAGGAAACACACGCCCTCCTTTGTTGCATTCAGTTTACGCTGAAAGCCCTATCAATCTCAAATTTATCCTGTAAATAAGCGTGTTTATTGACCGAGAATAACTTTGCAAAATATTGACGAAACAAAACCGAAAAAGGTGATCAACTTAATATTTTTATGCGCTAAGTACAGTATCATGTGCCACATAAGTCAGGACGGATTTATCAGCCCAATATTCTAGCGAACGGAGTATTTGCACACAGAATAGGCTAATAACTAACTATATAATCAGAATAATTCTCTAAGGATCCTGTTATGGCTACTCTATCAGAAGCACAAGTTGATGCTCCTCAAGCTACTCGTCTCGAAGAAGATCTTTTAGGTCAACGTCATGTTCCGGCTGATGCTTACTACGGCATCCACACTCTACGCGCAGTTGAAAACTTCAACATCTCAAATGTAACGATCTCAGATGTACCTGAATTCGTTCGCGGTATGGTGATGACAAAGAAAGCTGCGGCTTTAGCAAACAAAGAGTTAGGTGTAATTCCTAGCGAAGTGGCTAAATACATCATCCAAGCTTGTGACCTAATTCTAGACACGGGTAAGTGCATGGATCAGTTCCCATCAGACGTTTTCCAAGGTGGTGCTGGTACTTCTGTAAACATGAACGCGAACGAAGTGGTTGCGAACGTGGCACTTGAGCTTATGGGCAAAGAAAAAGGCCAATACGAGTTCATCAACCCGAACGACCATGTAAACCGTAGCCAATCTACAAACTGTGCTTACCCAACTGGCTTCCGTATCTCTGTTTACAACAGCGTACTAAAACTGATCGACGCGATTGAATACCTAAAAGGTGCATTCGAGCTTAAGAGCCAAGAATTCAACACCATTTTGAAGATGGGTCGTACTCAACTTCAAGATGCAGTTCCAATGACGGTTGGCCAAGAGTTTCACGCTTGGGCTGTAACCATCAATGAAGAAATCAAAAACCTAGAATACACCTCAAAGCTACTGCTTGAAGTTAACCTAGGCGCAACAGCTATCGGTACTGGTCTGAATGCAGCTCCTGGCTACCAAGGCCTAGCAGTGAAACACCTAGCAGAAGTAACGGGCCTTGAGTGTGTAGCGGCTGAAGATCTTATCGAAGCAACGTCTGACTGTGGCGCATACGTAATGACGCACGGCGCACTTAAGCGTCTAGCCGTTAAGCTATCTAAGATCTGTAACGATTTACGTCTACTTTCTTCTGGCCCACGTACTGGCCTGAACGAACTGAACCTACCTGAACTACAAGCTGGCTCTTCAATCATGCCTGCTAAAGTAAACCCAGTTGTACCTGAAGTAGTAAACCAAGTTTGCTTTAAAGTTCTAGGTAATGACAACACGGTTTCTTTCGCAGCAGAAGGCGGTCAGCTTCAATTGAACGTAATGGAACCTGTTATCGCACAAAGCATGTTTGAGTCTTTAGACATCCTAACAAACGCATGTGTGAACCTACGCGACAAGTGTGTAGACGGCATTACTGTGAACAAAGAAGTGTGTGAATCTCACGTATTTAACTCTATCGGTATCGTAACTTACCTAAACCCATACATTGGCCACCACGAAGGTGACATTGTTGGTAAGATCTGTGCAGAAACAGGTAAGAGCGTGCGTGATGTGGTTCTAGAGCGCGGTTTATTGAGCGAAGAAGAGCTTGATGACATTTTCTCTGTTGAAAATTTGATGCATCCTCAGTATAAAGCGAAGCGCTACGAATAAAGTTAGCGAGAAAGGGCTCCAAACGGAGCCCTTTTTTAGGCTCCAATACGGTTAACCATGTTTATTTTGTGGATTTCTGTATGTTGCACTTTTGCTTAATTGAACCTAAACCATAGAACTATTATGTGAACATTCCAGCGGCGAATGTTCACATAATAAAATCTAAATGAGGTGTTACTTATGATTGCAGTAGAACTATTTGTCGTCCTGCTCTTTATCTTTTTGGGGGCCAGAATTGGCGGTATCGGTATCGGTTTTGCCGGTGGTGCTGGTGTTATTGCCCTTTCACTTATTCTTGGCGTTCCAACAAGCCAATCTTTCATCCCGATCGACGTAATCTTGATCATCATGTCTGTTATCACCGCAATTGCTGCAATGCAGGTTGCTGGCGGTATGGACTGGTTGGTGCAAATTGCAGAAAACTTTTTGCGTAAGCACCCTGAACGCATCACCTTTTATGCGCCAATCGTGACCTTTGTAATGACGCTAATGGCGGGTACTGGTCACACAGCATTCTCAACACTTCCTGTTATCGCAGAAGTAGCGAAAGGCCAAGGCGTTCGTCCTTCTCGTCCACTGTCTATCGCAGTTGTCGCTTCTCAAATCGCTATCACGGCTTCGCCAATCTCGGCAGCGGTTGTGGCTTTCGCGGCAATGCTGGCACCGTTCGGTGTTGATTATCTAACGCTACTGATGGTTTGTATCCCAACAACCTTCATCGCTTGTATGGTTGGCGCGGTTGTCGCTAACTACATGGGTAGCGAGCTGAAAGACGATCCTGTTTACCAAGAGCGTCTAGAGAAAGGTCTAATCAAACTAGCAACAGAAGAGAAACGCGAAATTCTGCCAACAGCGAAGAAAGCAACGTACATCTTCCTAGCAGCGATTGGTTTCGTGGTGTGCTACGCAGCAGCTATCTCTAGCTCTGTTGGTCTAATTGAAAACCCTGCGCTAGGTCGTAACGAAGCGATCATGTCTGTGATGCTGGCAGCAGCTGCGGCTATCGTTCTGTTCACTAAGATTGATGCAGCTAAGATTTCTTCAGCGCCAACATTCCGCTCTGGTATGACGGCATGTGTATGTGTACTTGGTGTGGCTTGGTTAGGTTCAACATTTGTAAACGCACACGTTGCTGAAATCAAAGACGTAGCAGGCGCTCTACTGGCTGACTACCCATGGATGCTGGCTCTTGTTCTGTTCTTCGCTTCGATGCTGCTTTACTCTCAAGGCGCAACAACGGTTGCACTGATGCCTGCAGCACTAGCGATTGGCGTAGCACCACTAACAGCCGTTGCTTCTTTTGCTGCGGTAAGTGCGCTGTTCGTACTTCCAACTTACCCTACGCTACTAGCAGCGGTTGAGATGGATGACACAGGCTCAACGCGTATCGGTAACTACGTTTTCAACCACCCATTCTTCATTCCAGGTGTGGTAACAATCAGTACAGCGGTAGCACTAGGCTTCGCGTTCGGCGGTCTGTTTATCTAATATTCGCTGATGATTGAACATTTAAAAGGAAGCTTCGGCTTCCTTTTTTATTTTCTACTCAACGTGTTGTTTGATACACATCAAATAACCATTATAAACTTTAAAAACCGCCTAAAAATAAAGTTTGAATAAAATTCCAAGATTATTCAACCCAACTAGAAACAACACCTATCAAATCAATCCCCCCTCGCTTTCCTTTAATCCATAGCGAATATTAATCCAAGCTAACTAACCAAAAAACCTTGCCGTTTTTCTGCCATTTTTCAGACCATTCATTAGCGATTATTTTTGTGAACAGCACCAAACTTAAATACTGACGTAAGGAATAAAATAACCGCAGCTAAATTAAATCTAACTTCATTTGGATTAGTAAATATAAAAACAAACTTAATTTAAAGTCAGCAACTTTATATCGTTGAGTGCTTTATAAGTGTCCGTGTATTTACAATCTATAAATCATTAGTCGCTAATTCACATCACTTCTATTTAAGATGATGTAAGGAGATAGCCATGACAACTCAAACGATACCAAGCGAGAAAAAAAAGGGCGGCTTCTTTGCCAACTTTAAATTCCCTTCTGCCTACACCATTCTATTTATTCTGATAGCGTTCGTCGCTCTGCTTACCTGGATTGTTCCAGCAGGCCAATACGACCGAGCAATGAATGAAGAGCTAGGCCGAGAAGTACCCGTAACCGGAACCTATCAAGCGGTAGAAGGTAACCCTCAAGGCGTGATTGACGTACTGCTAGCGCCTATTGACGGCTTCTACGACCACAATAGCTATGAAGCTGCGGCAATCGACGTTTCGCTGTTCATCCTAATCATTGGTGGCTTCTTAGGACTAGTAACTAAGACGGGGGCGATTGATGCCGGTATCGAACGCGTTACCGCCCGATTAGAAGGGCGAGAAGAGTTGATGATACCAATACTGATGGCACTGTTCGCCGCAGGCGGTACTGTCTACGGCATGGCGGAAGAATCACTACCATTCTATACATTGTTGGTGCCTGTAATGATGGCTGCTCGCTTTGACCCTCTGGTGGCTGCTGCGACGGTACTACTTGGCGCAGGGATTGGGGTGCTAGGTTCAACCATTAACCCATTCGCAACCGTGATCGCTGCCAACGCCTCTGGCATTCCATTTACCGACGGTATCGTGTTGCGTATTGCGATGTTGATTATTGGTTGGGGTATCTGTGTCGCCTACGTGATGCGCTACGCAAGAATGGTTCAAGCCGATCCAAGCAAATCCATTGTGTACGACAAATACGAAGAGAACAAAGCGCACTTCCTTGGCAACGCAAGTGGCGAAAAACTGGAATTCACCGCAACTCGTAAACTGATTCTGACCATTTTTGGTGGTTCATTCGCGGTAATGATTTACGGTGTATCCGTTGCTGGGTGGTGGATGGCAGAGATCTCTGCAATGTTCTTAGCAGCAACCATCATCGTCGGTATTGTGGCTCGTATGAGCGAAGAAGAGTTTACCACCAGCTTTATTGATGGTGCCCGTGACCTACTTGGTGTTGCGCTTATCATAGGTATTGCACGTGGTATCGTAGTGGTGATGGACCGCGGTATGATCACCGATACCATTCTGTTCTCTGCAGAACAAATGGTAACGGGGCTTTCTTCGGTTATCTTCATTAACGTGATGTTCTTCTTAGAGATTCTACTGTCGTTCTTAGTTCCATCGACCTCTGGCTTGGCGGTACTTACCATGCCAATCATGGCACCACTGGCTGACTTTGCTGGCGTAGGTCGTGACCTGGTTATCACTGCGTACCAATCAGCATCTGGCTTGGTGAACCTAATTACGCCAACCTCCGCGGTGGTGATGGGTGGCTTGGCGATTGCTCGCGTCCCTTATGTACGCTGGGTTAAATGGGTAATGCCACTAGTCGGTATCTTGATGGTGTTCTGCATCATTGTTCTGAGTATTGGTGCGCTTATCTAAAACCTACACACCTCACTTTCTCACTCAAAGCCGCTTTCTAGCGGCTTTTTTTGTCACTATCGATGACCAACAAAACCCTTCCATCGAAACACCCTCACAAGCTGCACACGCATCATTTAAAGCCACTCTATTAATCTATCTACCTATCAAAGCCGCAAAGCCTAAACGAGCTGAGACACTTGCTAGAAAGCAAAGATAACCTTTAAATATCGATACTAAGGTTAATTAAAAATCAAATATTCATCGCTACTATATTTAGATAAATACTTAGTCACTTATTAGAGTTAATTATATTCAAAGTAAATTAATCTGTAATAACCAAAGGACAAACATTAGCTATTTTCATAGAAAATCGGATTAAAACACTCGATTGTAAAGTGTGACCGCAATAGCTTTATTCGCATTTAAATTGTTAAAGAATAATTAATTTCATATTCAAAATTAAATATATAAATACTAACATTGCATACTTCCACCTTAAGCTCATTCTTATCAATAAAATTATTTTGCATATAAACCCCTGTAATTCCCACTCTAGTAATACGAGTGAAAAAAGTATGCATAATGTTCCCAAAGAGTTAACTATTTAGAAGGGATAGCCAATAGTTAAAAGTGCATAAAGTTTGTTAAAACCCTTAATTTTAAAGGGCTGAGGGATAAAAAACGATTTGTGATAGATCTCTAAGAATACCTGACTAGCAGGCGTAATATTAATTCCAGACAAGAGATATGAATAAATAATTCATTCTTCTCAACTGAAAATAAATAATTACTCTTAGCGATAAAAGTAATTCAAATATATAAGAGAGAGACGATCATGAGTAAGTTCTATGTAGGTTCTGAAATAGGTCAATTACGCCGCGTTCTAGTTCACCGTCCAAGACGCGCACTGACTCACCTAACACCCTCTAACTGTCACGATTTACTATTTGATGACGTACTGGCTGTTGAGCGTGCAGGTAAAGAGCATGACGCATTTACTCAAACGCTACGTGATCAAGGTGTTGAAGTTCTTCTTCTTACTGACTTACTAGCGGACACGCTAGCCGTGCCAGAAGCGAAAGATTGGCTTTTGAATCATCAAGTTTCTGATTACCGCTTAGGCAAAACTTTTGCTAACGACGTGCGCTGCTACTTGGGCGACTTACCAAACCTAGAGCTAGCAAAAATCCTAACGGGCGGCCTGTCTTACGCTGAGATGCCAATGAAATCATCTTCAATGATGCAAGGCATGCACGCACCAACTGACTTCATTATCGAACCTCTACCAAACCACCTATTTACTCGTGACACATCTTGTTGGGTATATGGCGGTGTATCAATCAACCCAATGGCGAAACCTGCTCGTCAACGTGAAACCAACCACGTTCGCGCTATTTACCGCTGGCACCCAACATTCGCAGGCCAAGACTTCATCAAATACTTCGGCGATGAAGAAAACATCAGCTACGACAACTCAACGATTGAAGGCGGTGACGTTCTTGTTATCGGTCGTGGCACAGTGCTTATCGGTATGTCTGAGCGTACAACAGCACAAGGTGTTGAGCACTTAGCATCTAGCCTATTCAAACACGGTCAAGCGAAACAAGTTATCGCAATGCAGCTACCAAAACACCGCTCTTGCATGCACTTAGACACCGTTATGACGCACATGAACGAAGATACGTTCTCTGTTTACCCTGAAGTGGTGAGTAAAGACGTTCAGTGCTGGAACTTAACTGGCGATGAGTCTGGTGCGGTAAAAGTGAAAGAGGAAGGCTACTTCGTAACGGCTATCGAAAAAGCATTGGGCGTAGACAAGTTAAACCTAATCACGACTGGTGGTGACAACTTCCATGCAGAACGTGAGCAGTGGAACGATGCAAACAACGTTCTAACGGTTAAACCTGGCGTCGTGATTGGCTACGAAGGCAACACATACACCAATGAAAAATACGACAAAGCAGGCATCACAGTTCTTCCGATTCCAGGCGATGAACTTGGCCGCGGTCGCGGTGGCGCACGCTGCATGAGCTGCCCAATTGAGCGTGATGGTATCTAATCACTAAGACGAAACGGCCAAGTTGAACGATCTTAAATCATCTCAGCTTGGCCAAAATGAGAGAACACAATTATGACTAAGCAAACTGTTGTTGTCGCACTCGGTGGTAATGCCCTACTTCGTCGCGGTGAGCCGTTAGAAGCCGATGTTCAACGCCGCAATATTGAAACGGCTGTGAAAACCATCTCTGAAATCGCAAAAGTGTACAACGTGGTGTTAGTGCACGGTAATGGCCCACAAGTTGGCTTACTTGCTCTGCAAGGTTTGGAATACAAGAAAGTAAATCCATACCCGCTAGATGTATTGGGCAGCGAAACTCAAGGCATGATCGGCTATATGTTGATGCAAGAGTTTAAGAACTACCTGCCTAACCGCAACATCTCTTGCATGTTGACCCAAATGACGGTTGATCCAAATGATCCTGCATTTGCGGATCCAACCAAACCGATTGGCCCAATCTACGAAGAAGCTGAAGCGCGTGAATTAGCGGAGAAATTCCACTGGATCGTCAAACCAGACGGACAACACTTCCGTCGCGTTGTGCCAAGCCCACGCCCTACTGGCATTGTTGAGCACGAAGCGATTACGCAACTTATCGATGCAGGCCACCTCGTAATTTGTACAGGCGGCGGTGGCATCCCAGTAAAAAAAGAAAACGGCAAATTAGTGGGTGTTGAAGCGGTTATCGACAAAGACATGTCAGCGGCTTTCTTGGCGAAACAACTGGATGCGGATGCACTGCTTATTTTGACCGACGCGGACGCTGTTTACCTTGATTGGGGCAAACCGACTCAACACGCATTGCGCAGTACCACCCCAAGCGAGTTAGCAATGTTCGAATTCGATGCAGGCTCTATGGGGCCAAAAATTGAAGCGTCGTGCGAATTCATTCAGCAAGGCGGCAAGGTTGTGGGTATCGGCGCACTCGAAGATGGCTTGCAAATCCTGCAAGGCCAAGCGGGTACCAATATCACCAAAGGTTAACGCACAAATAAGTTTCTATGTCCTTGTAAACACAGAATCAAACGAACAAATTTAACTAAAAATTGAATCGCGCTTTCTTGAATTTTCTTTCCCTGTAACAGGAAAGCGCCTAAATCTAAGAAGGAATACATCATGGCTTTTAACCTACGCAATCGTAACTTCCTAAAACTACTAGATTTCACTCCACGCGAAATTCAACACTTGTTAGATCTTTCTATGGAGCTAAAAAAAGCGAAGTACAACGGTTACGAACAGCCAACACTGACTGGCAAAAACATCGCACTTATCTTTGAGAAAACCTCAACTCGTACTCGCTGTGCATTTGAAGTTGCTGCATTCGACCAAGGTGCTCGAGTTTCTTACTTAGGCCCATCTGGCTCTCAAATTGGCCACAAAGAATCAATGAAAGATACCGCTCGCGTTCTTGGCCGTATGTACGATGGCATTGAATACCGCGGCTTCGGTCAAGAGATCGTTGAAGAGCTAGGCGCTTACGCTGGCGTACCAGTATGGAATGGCCTGACTGACGAATTCCACCCAACACAAATCCTGGCTGACTTCCTAACTATGACGGAATACGGCCGTGGTAAACAACTGCATGAAATCAGCTTTGCTTACCTAGGTGATGCTCGTAACAACATGGGTAACTCTCTAATGGTTGGCGCTGCGAAAATGGGCATGGACATTCGCCTTGTTGCTCCAAAACAATTCTGGCCACAAGAAGAACTATTAGCTGAATGTCGTGAAATTGCTGAACACACAGGCGGCAAAATCACGCTAACAGAAGATGTTCAAGAAGGCGTGCAAGGTTGTGACTTCCTATACACCGATGTTTGGGTATCGATGGGCGAAGCAAAAGAAGCGTGGGCTGAGCGCATCAACCTAATGATGCCTTACCAAGTCAACATGGACATGATCAAAGCGACTGGCAACCCACATGTGAAATTCATGCACTGCCTACCGGCTTTCCACGGCGAAGATACCACCGTAGGCAAACAACTTGCTGCTGAATATCCACAACTAAAAGACGGCGTTGAAGTGACAGATGAAGTGGTTGAGTCTGAATACTCTATCGTGTTCGACGAAGCTGAAAACCGCATGCACACCATCAAAGCAGTAATGGTTGCGACACTAGGCAGCTAATAAGTTAATAAGTTAATAAGTTAAGCACTCACTTGTTCGCAAGACGTTGACAAGTTAAGTGCAATAACAGGGAAATGCGGGTGGCGTTCTTGGGATTTTGACCTTGGATAAAACCCGCATTTTTTTTCATGTACTAGAAAGGATTATTACCTGAAAAAACCTGAGATTCGCAGTTCCGACAAAGGCTTAAATGAAAGCTAAAAACGGACGCAATTTCGCATAAAAATCCATTAAATGAATACTTTACAGAAAGTATTGCATGGTCTTTTTATCTGAGTATAATCCTCCGCAATTTGTCTAAAGAGAGCAAAAAATGAACCGCAATTCTGTCGCACATAATTGTCAAACCACACGCCAAAGAGTGGCGTTGGTGTCATTTTTATTTTGCTCTATTGATCGTTTCGAAGCCTCCTATTTTTAGGGGGCTTTTTTTTGTCCGCAATTTGACTGTATGCATAGAAGGAAGACCCGTTATGGCGCATTCGTTATTTAACAAGCACATCATCTCCATACCTGAGCTCACTCGTAATGAACTAGAGCTTATCGTCGACACAGCAGCAAGACTCAAGGCCGAGCCAAACCCAGAGTTGCTGAAAAATAAAGTCGTTGCGAGCTGCTTCTTTGAGCCTTCAACTCGAACTCGTCTTTCATTTGAAACCGCCGTTCAACGCCTTGGTGGCACGGTCATCGGCTTTGATAATGGCGGTAACACATCACTGGCGAAAAAAGGCGAAACGCTTGCCGACTCAGTGCAGGTTATTTCATCTTACGTGGATGCCTTTGTGATGCGTCACCCACAAGAAGGCGCAGCACGTTTAGCGTCTGAATTCTCTAACGGTGTTCCGGTGGTAAATGGCGGCGATGGTGCCAACCAACACCCAACTCAGACCTTGCTGGATCTGTTCTCGATTTACGAAACGCAGGGCACGCTTGATAACCTCAATGTCGCATTCGTCGGCGACCTAAAATATGGCCGTACTGTGCACTCACTAACCCAAGCGCTATCAAAATTCAATAACGTACGTTTCTTCTTTATCGCACCAGAAGTATTAGAGATGCCAGATTACATCTGTGAAGAGCTAGAAGAGATGGGGATCCAATACAGCACTCACAGCAGCATTGAAGAAGTCGTGCCAGAACTGGATGTTTTATACATGACTCGCGTACAGAAAGAGCGCTTTGATGCGTCGGAATACGCACACATGAAATCGGCTTACATCCTAACCGCCGATACATTGAAAGACGCTCGTCAAAATATGAAGGTCCTTCACCCACTACCACGCGTCGACGAAATCACCACCGACGTCGATAAAACGCCACACGCTTACTACTTCGAACAGGCTGAAAACGGTGTGTACGCACGTGAAGCTTTATTAGCCCTAGTTCTAAACGACACTTTATAAGCAGGAGATACAGTCATGGTTAAACAAACTCAGCTACAAGTAGAAGCGATCCGTAATGGCAGCGTGATTGACCACATCCCTGCTCATCTTGGGATTAAAATTCTCAAACTGTTCAAGCTGCATAAAACAGAACAACGCATCACGATGGGCTTAAACCTGCCATCATCAGCGCTCGGCAACAAAGACCTAATCAAAATTGAGAACATCTTTCTGACCAAGGAACAAGCCAACCAATTGGCTCTGTACGCTCCACAAGCGACAGTGAATCAGATTGAAGAGTACAAAGTGGTCAACAAGCTAACCCTTGTGCTGCCAGAACAAATCAACAGTGTGTTCGCCTGCCCAAATAGCAACTGTATTTCACACGGTGAACCTGTCGAAAGTAGCTTTAAAGTGCAGCTAAAACACGAAAACGTACAGTTAAAATGTCACTATTGTGAAAAAGTATTCTCTCGCGAGATCATGAGTGAAATTCGCTAACCCTTAGCGGTATTACCTTCGCAACAAAAACCACTAAAGTAACATGGATATTTATTCCCAAGCCGGAATAAATATCCATTAGCCAAAGAATAAAACCCCAAAATAAAAGCAATAAACCAGAATATTATTTGGTGATCGCCTTCAAAAAGATAACTATCCTTTAGTGGTAGACTCAATGAATAGATGATCATACATCTCGCATACCCTTCCTTCTCTACTTCGGGATTCATCGGTAAGCCTAATTAATAATCGTACTCTACGGCTTTGGGAGTGCGTTCTGCGCTATGGACAAGCGATATCCACACGTTGACCTTAAGGAGTTGTTCATGAACGAAATCACTGAGCACGGTTGCTTGTATTCAGCTGAAGATAAAACACTGACTGCGGCGTGCAAACGCTTACTACAACAACAAAGCTTCTCGACCCAAAATCAACTGCGCGAGAAACTGGTCGAGATCGGTTATACAGGCATTAGCCAATCGACTGTCTCTCGCATTTTGTCACAGCTTGGCGTTGTCAAAATTCAGAATGCCTGTGGTAAAAAGGTTTACTGCATTACAGTTGAAAGTGCGCCTGTGCGTGTCGATGCCTCCATCTCATCGCAAATCGAATTAATTACTCACAACCAAGCGATGGTGATCGTCAAAACAAACCCTGGTTGTGCGCAGTTGGTCGCAAGGTTAGTCGATATCGACCCACATACAGAGATTATCGGTACTGTCGGCGGCAATGACACTGTGCTCATTATTCCAAAAGATACGATGAACATTGATGCTTGCGAACAAGTAGTAAGAGCACGCTTAGGTGTTGCCTAAATGTCTTACTGGCAAGGGCTGTTCACTGCAGTTGCGCAGCTAACCCTCTCTCGACTGCCTAGCAAAGTGGCTCACCCGCCCTAGCGGATATTTGCTGGCCGATGAAACTAATCACAAACTATTACGGTCTGATTGAGTTAAGATACCTTCAACTCCAATTTGATGACTAAATAGTATGCGACGACTTGCCACATTACTTTTTGTTTGTGTTTCCCTGTTCACCCAGCCTGCGTGGGCGCTTTTTGGAAATGACAACGCCGAGCCAAGCTTCGGAGGCAATAACAACGGTTTTGTCCCTGTAGACCAAGCTTTCCCTTTCAATTACTACCAGCAAGACGGCAAGGTGCTTCTCGACTGGCAAGTAAAAGAAGGCTACTACCTCTACCAACATAGCCTCTCTTTCACTGGGCAAAATCTCGCGATCGGTAACGTTGAATTAGAAGATGGTAAGCCACACCAAGATGAATTCTTTGGTGAGGTGAGCATTTATACCCAGCCGTTATTCGTTCAAGTTCCCCTACAGAGTTACCAAGATGGCTCACAGCTGATCGTTAAATATCAAGGCTGTGCGGATGCGGGTTTCTGCTATCCACCCGAAACTCGAATCATCGACATTGAACCATTTGCGGCTACAGATTTTGGTTCTGGTTCAGGCGACTCTCAAGCTAATGCGGTATCGCAAGAGTCATCGGCTGCAAACAATGAAACCGATGTTTCAACGCAACAAGCTTCTCTAAAAGCAGACGTTGCAACTAACACCACTCCACAATCAAGTGCACCCGTTTCAAAAGAAGCGAGCCTAGCCGATAAGCTCGGTGACAGTTGGTGGACGCCATTATTATTCTTAGCACTTGGTGTTGGCTTAGCCTTTACACCGTGTGTTCTGCCGATGTACCCAATTCTAACGGGTATCGTTTTAGGTGGCGGCAAGCTCAGCCAAGGTCGTGCGCTGATGTTGTCGTTCATCTATGTGCAAGGTATGGCGCTAACCTACACCCTGTTAGGTTTAGTGGTTGCCTCTGCAGGTATGCAGTTCCAAGCGGCGATGCAACACCCTTACGTATTGATTGCGTTGAGCGTTCTATTCGTGGCGTTAGCCATGTCGATGTTTGGCGTTTATAACCTGCAACTGCCAAGCAGCATTCAAACTTGGCTCAACAACCAAAGTAACAAGCAACAAGGTGGCAATACCTTGGGCGTGTTCGCGATGGGTGCTATCTCTGGCTTGGTGTGTTCGCCTTGTACCACAGCGCCACTATCGGGTGCGCTGTTGTATGTGGCTCAAAGTGGTGACCTGTTTACTGGCGCGATCGCTCTATACGCATTGGCGATGGGTATGGGTATCCCGCTGATCTTAGTTGCGGTATTTGGTAATAAGCTACTACCGAAAGCGGGCAGCTGGATGGACAAGGTAAAAATCGTATTCGGCTTTATCTTGCTGGCAGCACCAATCTTCCTGCTAGAGCGTATTATCCCTGAGTTATGGGCAACCGTACTTTGGTCTGGCCTTGGCTTCATCGCCTTCGGTTGGCTGTACCACAGCAAGAATGCACTGCCATTCGGCGACTGGAAGCAAAGTGCGGTCGGTATCATCGCAATGCTTGGCTTGTTTGCTTCCGCACAGCCTGCATTGAACTATTGGTTTGCGGAGAAGAGCGTAACGGTAGAACAACAGCATATCCAATTTGCACGCATCAATACCGTTGAAGAGCTAGAAATCCAGCTCATCGAAGCGAAAAAGCTGGGTAAACCAGTGATGCTCGATTTCTACGCAGATTGGTGTGTGGCGTGTAAAGAGTTCGAGAAGTACACCTTCCATCAAGCTGATGTTGAGAACAAACTTTCTGACTTCGTTCTGCTTCAGGCTGACGTAACAAGAAACATGCCTCAGGATATTGAACTGCTTAAACAATTACAGGTTCTCGGCTTACCAACGATTGAGTTCTGGGATGGCGAGGGTAACCATGTTCCAAATGCTCGTGTCACTGGTTTTATGCCTGCCGATGTATTCTTAAAACACATGCAAGACCACCAGCTATAACGACGACATTCGTCTAAATATAAGCTCTAACGCAAGCCGCACTGCTCCTCATAACGAGATGGCAGTGCGGCTTTTTTGTGATTATAGGAAACGCTTTCCAAGAACAGGGATAAAAGTCGATATGGTTCAGACTTTTAATGCATAGATATTGTCCACATACTCAATCAGGATGATAATAAATATTAACTAAATTGTTAAAAGTATGAACGTCATGGACTCGACCTATACCATCATCATTGCTGATGACCACCCTCTCTTCCGCAACGCCCTGTTTCAGTCAGTTCATATGGCGATCAGCGGTGCGAACCTGCTTGAGGCTGATTCTCTCGACGCCTTACTGACTCTGCTTAAGAAAGAAGATGAACCCGACCTGCTGCTGCTCGACCTGAAAATGCCGGGTGCCAATGGCATGTCAGGCTTAATTCAACTGCGCGCTGAATACCCAGATCTACCGATTGTGGTGATTTCTGCCAGTGAAGATGCCAGCGTAGTGACTCAAGTGAAGAGCCACGGTGCGTTTGGCTTCATTCCTAAGTCGAGTGATATGCGTGAATTGGTGAGTGCACTGAATCAAGTGCTGAATGGCGACCCGTTCTTCCCTGAAGGACTGATTACCAACAATGCTGCCTGTAGCGACCTTGCAGAAAAGATTTCCACACTGACGCCTCAGCAGTACAAGGTATTAGGGATGCTTTCTGACGGCTTGCTGAACAAGCAAATCGCCTATGAATTGAATGTTTCGGAAGCGACCATCAAGGCACATATGACGGCCATCTTCCGTAAACTGGATGTGAAAAATCGTACTCAAGCGGTTATCTTGCTACAAGAAGTCCACAATTAGGCTTCGCTCATATCCTCTTCTAAAGTCGTCTTAGGTAAACATAAACCCAACCTGACGACTTTATGATCATCTATCTCTGCGACTACCCAAGTGATGTCATGCCACTCGAAGCTATCGCCCAATACTGGGTGCGCGCCAAGTTCGCGTTCAGCCAATTGTTTTAGCGTCATGTCGCGCTCTTCTTCCGAGCCAAGTTCAATGCCATAGCAGTCACTCACGGCAGCAATCGATAACCCAACCTCAAGGAAGAAATCACCAAAGAATCGAGCTGCATCTTCGGCTAAAGGTGCCTCACTGAATAGCTCACTTAGGCTATCTAGGTCTTTATCTTGACCAAGCACACAGAGAATATCGTTCGCCTCTAGCACGGTACTGCCCGATGGGTGAAGCAAGGTATCCTTTCTAAACAGTGCAGTAATGCGCGTTCCTTCCGGCATAGACAAACGCTTCAGTGGTTCGCCCACACACCATTTCTCTTCTTTCAGCTTGTAGACAAACATCTCCCACTCACTGGCAGGGTAGATTTCAATGCCTGTACGAGAAATCGGTGTCGGTGTTGGAGGTAAAGTCACTTGAGCCAATCTCGCGACTTTCATCAAGCTGCCGCCTTGAACAATCAGCGACACCATAACCACGAAGAAGGCGATATTAAAATACAGCTGAGCATTGGGCAGGCCCGCCATCATCGGGAACACGGCCAGAATGATCGGCACCGCACCACGTAAACCGACCCAAGAAACAAACCAACGTTCCTTGGTGGTAAAGCTTCTGAACGGCAGCAAACCCAACCAAACCGACAGCGGACGAGCAAACAAAATCATACCGAAGGCCAGTGCTAACGCAGGCAGAGCAATGTCCATCAGCGTCGATGGCGTCACCAGTAAACCCAATACCAAGAACATCACGATTTGGCTTAACCACGTCATGCCATCAAGGACATTAAGAATCGAGTGTCGAGAGCGTGTCGGACGATTACCAATGAACAAGCCCACTAAGTAAATCGATAAGATACCGCTGCCGCCAAGCATGTTAGAGAAGGCAAACAGAGCTACACCGCCACTGAGCACCAGAATCGAATACAGGCCATCAGCCAGCTGCACTCGATTGATTAAGCTCCACAGAACCCAACCGCCACCAAGGCCGATAAGCGTGCCGACACCAAACTGCATCGCGAAACTTTTCAGTAGGAAGTTCATTCCCATCTCGGCATCAGGGGTGCCAAGTAGCGCAATTAAGGTCACTGTCAGGAAGACTGCCATTGGGTCGTTGGTACCCGATTCGATCTCTAAGGTTGAGCCAACACGCTCATTGAGGCTTTGCCCTTTCAACAAAGAGAATACCGCTGCCGCATCGGTGGAGCCAACAATCGCGCCCACCAAAATGCCCTGCATCAGTGACAGGTCGAACAGCCAAGAAGCCATAAGTCCAGTTAAGGTCGCAGTACAGGCCACACCTATTGTGGCTAGTGACAGTGACGGCCAGAAAGCGACCTTGAAGCTTGCAACCTTGGTCCGCATACCGCCATCAAGCAGGATCACGGCAAGCGCAAGATTACTCACCAAATAAGTTAGGGAGTAGTCATCGAAATTGATGCCACCGGGCCCATCTTCACCAGCTAACATGCCAACGAAAAGGAAGATCAAAAGAATAGGAACGCCCAAGCGAGAGGAGACTTGCGAAAAAAGCACACTGATGGCGATGAGCACCGCACCAGTTAAAAATAAATGGTTAATAGTTATTGCGTCCAATTCGTCCCCCCAAAGAATAAAACCCGAGCTTTAAGCATGTTGATCTTCTGCCGTTAAGCAAGGCGCGGTCGGTAAAAGTGCCGCTGATACTATAACAAACTTATGTTTCGCTTCGTGTCATATGCAGGACTAAATACCGTTTCTCGGTCATTTAGTTGTTAAATTTTATGACTCGCACCCTAATTCATGCGTTTTTGTTAGACCTTAGGCTAATTTAACAACATTGTAACATCACATTTTTCTATGGTTATGTCTTCCAACTCCCATATTTCAGTGGATTAGCGCTAATCGCGTGCCGACTAAAGTTGCACAGATCCCTTTACTTATCCTTGCTACATTCTAAATCGTAACATTACGTTAACACGATAATTTTCTACAGAAACAGTTTCTACGGAAACGAAATAAAGGAGAAGGCAATGGCGTTCGAATCTACGGAACATGCTCAAGCCTACTGGAAGGAAAACTTGGGAATTATGGGAACACTGCTCGCGGTCTGGTTTGCAGTGTCTTACGGCGCTGGCATCTTATTTGTGGATGCCCTCAATACCGTTCAGTTTGGCGGGTTCAAGCTAGGATTTTGGTTCGCTCAGCAAGGTTCGATATACACCTTCGTGGCGCTGATATTTATTTACGTTGTTCGCATGAATGCGCTCGACAAAAAATACAACGTACAGGAAGACTAGAGGCTAGAACATGGATATTCAAACTTGGACGTTTATTCTCGTCGGTATTACTTTCGCGGTATATATCGGCATCGCAATCTGGGCTCGTGCAGGGTCTACGAGTGAGTTCTACGTTGCTGGCGGTGGTGTACACCCAGTAGCAAACGGCATGGCGACCGCCGCTGACTGGATGTCGGCAGCATCATTCATCTCAATGGCAGGTATCATCTCATTCGTTGGTTACGACGGTGCGGTTTACCTAATGGGTTGGACAGGCGGTTACGTACTACTTGCGCTATGTTTAGCACCTTACCTACGTAAGTTCGGTCAGTTTACGGTTCCTGATTTCATCGGTGAGCGTTACTACTCGAAAACTGCCCGTATGGTAGCGGTATTCTGTGCAATCTTCGTATCATTTACGTACGTTGCAGGTCAGATGCGTGGTGTAGGCGTTGTATTCTCTCGTTTCCTAGAAGTCGACATTAACCTAGGTATCATCATTGGTATGGGTATTGTGTTCTTCTACGCAGTGCTTGGTGGCATGAAAGGCATCACTTATACGCAGGTAGCTCAATTCTGTGTCCTCATTTTCGCCTTCCTTGTTCCAGCAATCTTTACGTCAATCATGATGACAGGTAACCCACTTCCACAAGTTGGTATGGGTTCTACGCTATCAGGCACAGATGTTTACTTACTTGATAAACTGGATGGACTCACCGAAGAACTCGGATTTACCGCCTATACCGAAGGTAACAAGAGCATGGTGGATGTATTCTTCATCTGTGCGGCTCTAATGGTAGGTACTGCGGGTCTTCCACACGTAATCATTCGTTTCTTCACTGTACCAAAAGTACGTGATGCTCGTATCTCAGCGGGTTGGGCTCTACTGTTCATCTCATTGCTATACACAACAGCACCAGGTGTTGCAGCATTCGCTCGTGTAAACATGATCGAAACAATCAACGGCCCTGACATGCAAGGTGTCGCAGCAGCAGACGCACCAAGCTGGTACAAAAACTGGGAAAGCACAGGTCTAGTAGGTTGGGAAGATAAGAACGGCGATGGAAAAATGTTCTACTCGGGCGATGAACGCAACGAGATGAAGATTAACCGTGACATCATCGTATTGGCTTCTCCAGAGCTAGCGAAACTACCAAACTGGGTTGTAGCACTGCTTGCAGCCGGTGGCCTAGCAGCCGCACTATCAACTGCCGCAGGTCTACTACTGGTAATCTCTACGTCGATTTCACATGACTTGTTGAAGAAAGGCTTCAGACCAAACATGACCGACAAACAGGAGCTGTTAGCCGCTCGTTTGGCAGCTATGGTCGCGATTGTCGGTGCAGGTTACTTGGGTATTAACCCACCAGGCTTCGTAGCACAGGTAGTAGCGTTTGCCTTCGGCTTAGCCGCAGCATCCTTCTTCCCAGCGATTATCCTAGGTATCTTCTACAAGAAGATGAACAAGGAAGGCGCAATTGCAGGTATGTTGTCAGGTATTGCCTTCACAGCAAGCTACATCATCTACTTCAAGTTCATTAACCCAGCAGCAAGCACACCTGAAAACTGGTGGTTTGGTATCAGCCCAGAGGGCATCGGTACGCTAGGTATGTGCCTAAACTTCGTAGTATCAATTGCTGTAAACAAGGTAACTGCTGAAGTGCCACAAGATGTACAAGATATGGTTGAGAACATTCGTTACCCGAAAGGTGCTGGTGAAGCTCACGACCACTAAGCAGAGATGTTTAGCAAAAAATGAATCAGTACTTACATTGTAGGGATTAAGTACTGAATCTCAGAAAGCCGATACGTTATGTATCGGCTTTTTCTTTTCCCGTTTTATTTTATAAAAAGACAAACAAAAGGTTGTTTTTAAAATCTCATTTGATAATAATTATCATTAAGATCCAATAGAGAGATGCAAGTGATGATGAAAGAACAGCAGGGTCTCTATTCGAGGTTTTACAAA
This sequence comes from Vibrio sp. 10N.286.51.C3, assembly GCF_003050065.1. Taxonomy (NCBI): domain Bacteria; kingdom Pseudomonadati; phylum Pseudomonadota; class Gammaproteobacteria; order Vibrionales; family Vibrionaceae; genus Vibrio; species Vibrio sp. 10N.286.51.C3. The sequence goes on from NZ_PIGC01000014.1 coordinate 104,551, forward strand.
GCACAAGATCGCTTTGCTTCATTAGAACAAGTCCAAGGCCATGAGCCATTTGTGATTCGAGACTACATCGAGTGCGCACTGACGCTTTCCGCTTACTATGAAAAGCACGCCGCCCAAGAAAACATCTTGTTATGCGAGCTGTACCTGCGCCAAGTTTTCTTCCATCTGATTGAAGCGATTGAGTCTCCTGAGCGCAGTTTCGCCTTTCGTCATATCTGCCTAGACTCTATTCACTCACCACTATTTTATTTGAAACGCCACTACTGCCAGCAGCCTCAAGGCCAAGCGCGTTTTTTGAATCTCAGCCAAACACTACAACAAGTCCAAGCCCCACTTGGCTAACAAGGATAGAACATGACCCTACAATATCGAATTGAGAAAGACAGCATGGGGGAAGTGAAAGTCCCTGCTGATGCGCTATACCAAGCACAAACTCAACGTGCTGCAGATAACTTTGCTTTTAGTTCACACAAGATGCCAACCAGCTTCATTCAAGCATTGGCATTCATTAAACAGGCCGCCGCAGACACCAACGCTCAGTTGGGTTTATTGGAAGGTGATATCGCCAACGCGATTGCCGAAGCGAGCCAAGAGATCATCGATGGTAAATACCTCGATCAATTCCCGATCGATGTTTATCAAACTGGCTCTGGTACTAGCTCCAACATGAATGCTAATGAAGTGATTGCAACACTCGCTTCAAGAAGTTTGCAGGGTAACGTGAATCCGAATGATCACGTCAATATGGGTCAAAGCAGCAACGATGTGGTACCAACTGCAATTCAAGTCAGTGTCGCTCTTATGGCTGAAAACAAACTACTGCCTGCATTAACTCACCTTTCTGAAGCACTTACCGTTAAACAGCAAGAGCTTGCTGAGGTAGTGAAAACCGGTCGTACTCATCTAATGGATGCGATGCCAATTACCTTTGCTCAAGAGCTTGGTGGCTGGAAGTTCCAGATTGAACACGCCAAGCAAGCCATTGAAAGCACCCTGCCCGCTATCAAGGCGCTCGCTCAAGGTGGAACAGCGGTAGGAACCGGGATCAATGCCGACCCACGCTTTGCCGATAAGTTTGCAAGTCACCTATCTCAATCGACAAAGATCAGTTTTAACTCGAGTGAGAACTTCTTTTTCAACCTCAGCAGCCAAGATGCGATCGTTGCCTTTTCAGGGCAGCTCAAAACTGCAGCAGTTGCGATCATGAAGATCTCAAACGATCTTCGCTGGATGAACTCAGGCCCGCTAGCAGGTTTAGGTGAGATCGAATTGCAGGCGCTACAGCCGGGTTCTTCTATCATGCCGGGCAAAGTGAACCCTGTGATTCCAGAAGCCGCAGCGATGGCAGCAGCACAAGTGATTGGTAACGACACGACGATTACTGTGGCAGGCCAATCAGGCAACTTCCAACTGAATGTGATGCTGCCAGTCATTGCTCATAACGTATTAGAAAGTATCGAGCTTTTAGCTAACAGCTCCATCGCATTGGCTGATAAAGCCGTTGCGACCTTTACTGTGCGCCAAGACAATCTTGATTTAGCACTTTCAAAGAATCCAATTCTGGTCACGGCACTCAACCCTGTGATTGGTTACTTGAAAGCTGCGGATATTGCTAAGAAAGCCTACAAAGAGGGTTTGCCAATCCTTGAGGTTGCAGAAAGAGAAACCGATCTCAGCCGAGAAGAACTCAGCAAACTGCTTGATCCAACCACACTGACGCAGGGTGGTATTGCTGGTTAAAACCAGTAACTCATAGCAAGTCTATCGGATCAAAAAAAGGCCTCATCTGAGGCCTTTTAGTCTCTAATAGTTAATTAAAAATAGTGATTTGAATTAACTCACGCGATTCAATACCGCTCTGAGTTTTAGCGGCTTCACAGGCTTGGCAATAAAACTAAAGCTGTTGGCCTTTATCGCTGCCAACATGTCATCTGTTCTATCGGCACTGATGATGACCCCTTCAAAAGAGTCTCCAAGGCGCAGTCGACACTGTTGCAACACCTCAAGTCCCGTTCGACCATTGTCGAGACGATAATCAGAGAAGATCACATCCGGCTGCCAGTCGTCATCGAGACACTTCAAGCTTTCAACCAGATCAACCGCGGTCTTAACCTCACAACCCCAACGACCAATCAGGTTCTCCATCCCGACCAAAATTTTGCGCTCATTATCGACACACAATATTTTCAGATGTTCGATGTCGCTGGTCGCCATTGGCGCTGAAGCTTGCACAACTGGAGCCACTTTTTCCGCTCGAGCTAAGGTGATGGAAAAGACACTACCTTGACCCGGCCATGAGCGCATCGAAATTTGATGACCAAGTACATGAGCAATACCTTTCGAGATGGCTAACCCTAACCCCAACCCTTGATCAGAACGCACTTGGCTGCCACGAGTAAATTCTTCGAAGATCTCTTGTTGCTTGTCTTCATCGATACCGGTTCCGTTATCCCACACATCGATTCGCACTTGCCCGTTCACTCGCCTTGCACCCAGAACCACTTTACCTTCCGGGTTATAGCGAAAGGCGTTGGTCAAAAAGTTCTGAATCACACGTCTCAATAACTTAGGATCAGAGTGAATGAACAATGACGATGGGATCATCTTGAACTCAATTTTTTGTTGTCTCGCTAAGGCACTAAATTCCGCATTTAAGTTGGTTAGCACATCGTGTACAGCAATCGCATGAATGTTGGTTTCTAGCTTCCCTGATTCCAGTCGAGAGATATCCAGTAAGTCACCAATCAGATCTTCAGCAGCACCAAGCGCACTCTCGATGTGAGATGACAGTTGCTTCACCTCTTGCTCTTTCGCCACCTCAGAAAGTGACGAAGCAAACAAGCGCGCAGCATTGAGCGGCTGCATTAAATCGTGGCTTACCGCGGCGAGAAAACGACTCTTTGATTGGGACTCTTGATCCGAAATCTGAGTTGCTTTTACCAAGCGATGATTCAGTTTCTCGAGCTCTTGAGTTCGCTCATGCACTCTTGATTCCAAGCTTTCGTTAGCATCTTTTAGCGCTTGCTCTGCTTGTCGGAATACCGTGATATCAGTGAAGCTCATTACGAAGCCGCCACTTGGCATCGGATTACCTTGCACCTCAATCACTCGGCCATCAGGACGAATACGAGAAGAGGTGTGTCGAGTGCCTTGTTCAAGGTGATAAACACGGCGGCGAACGTGATCTTCTGGGTCACCCGGGCCACACAAACCTTGTTCAGCATTATGACGAATCACATCTGAAATGGGTCGTCCAACCTGAATCAAACCCGCAGGGAATTCAAACAGCTCTAAGTAACGTTGATTCCACGCCACCAGCCTCATTTGTTTGTCTATTACAGCAATGCCTTGGCCAATATGTTCAATCGCGCCTTGCAATAAACCACGGCTGAAATCGTACAGTTCAGAGGCTTCATCAACGATGGTCGCTACTTCTTCAAGCTGCATGTTTCTGCCCTGTAAAGCGGAAGTAAGTACTAACTTAGCAGAAGAGGCACCGAATACACCGGCGAGTACACGCTCTGCGTGTCGAATCAAACTCGCAGGTGCTTGTTGATTAGGAAGTAACGGCTGCCCGTGTTGTTGCCAATAGCTGTGTAAGGCACTTTTCGCTCGCTTTCGACCGACAAAACGCGACGCCAACATCTCTAATTCAGCCACGGTTACACGGCTTTGATAAAGGCTAATGTTCTCATTTTCAGGCAGCGGCGTGCCAACAAATGCTGCTGATTGTAAGCGCTCACTTAGGCTTGGCCTGGTCGACATCGAAACCACGGCATAGCACAAGGTATTAAGTACAATACTCAGCACAATGCCCCAGTTCGAACTGCTGATATTCCAGCTACTGAGCAGTTCTGGCGGCGTGATCATCCACAGCAAAAGGTTACTTTCACTATCGCCTGCCAACATGCTGGTTTGACTCATCAGGGTAATCAGCCAAATCACTGAACCGACCATTAAGCCGACATACACACCCTTTCGGTTACCCGGACGCCAGTACAAACCACCAATCAGTGCCGGAGCAAATTGAGCAATCGCCGCAAACGAAAGGAAGCCGATCGCAGACAAGGAGTGAATGGTGTCGAGCGCCTGATAGAACAACCAAGCACCAAGCAGAAGCAATAAAATAAGCCCGCGACGAATTACGAGTAGCAGCCCCGAAAAATGACGATGGGTTCTTTGAGTTAGGCGCATGCGACGCAGAAGCAATGGCATAACTAAATCGTTCGAAACCATGATCGCCAATGCGATAGTCGATACGATCACCATACCACTTGCGGCAGACGTACCACCAAGGAACGCAAGCAAGGCAATATGATTGGCGCCTTCAGCCATCGGCAGGCTAATCACATACGTATCTGCAGGCATGCTTGGAAGCAGCCCTTGCCCCGCCCATGCGATAGGAAGAACAAACAGCCCCATCAAAATCAGATAAAGCGGAAATAACCAACGTGCTGTGTGTAGATCTTGAGGACGTTCGTTCTCTACCACCATGGTATGGAATTGGCGTGGCAGACAAACAATCGCCAACATAGTTAAAACGGTATGAATGATTAGAGTCGGAATATTCGGTGATTCGTAGGTGGAAGCCGCCACATCAAGCAAATCGATTTTGTCGCTGCTCATCGCCAAGTACATGATAAACAGACCAACAATCAGGAATGCCGCCAGCTTAACGATGGACTCAAATGCCACCGCCATCATCATGCCACGGTGATGTTCCGTGTTATCTATATGCCTGGTACCAAACAACATCGTAAAGATGGCCAGCGCGCCAACCACAAACCAAGAAACATGATAATCCTGATAGCCAAAATCTTGAGCCAGACTAGGAGCAACAATATCGAGCCCCATGGTAATACCGCGCAGTTGCAGCGCGATATAAGGAAGAATACCGACCACTGCGATAACCGTCACAGCTACCGCTAAGCCCTGAGATTTTCCGTAACGAGCCGCGATAAAGTCGGCAATCGAGGTGATGTGTTCTCGCTTCGCAATCAGGATCAACCGCGCCAAGATCCGCCACCCTAGTGTAAAGACCAGAATCGGGGCGAGATAAATGGGTAAAAAAGACCAAGGGTTATTGCTCGCCTGCCCCACCGTTCCGTAGAAGGTCCAAGAGGTACAATACACCGCAATAGAAAGGCTATAGATCCATGGACGCCAGCGTGATAGCCAGCGAACTTGCCTGTCTCCATACCATGCGATCAGAAATAACACGCCCAAGTAAGCTAAAGAGACTGGAATTACTACCCATCCTTGCATTGAAAACCCTTTCTTCATCCATAAAAAAACCTCTCCATAAGGGAGAGGTTTCATTTAACTAGGGAAGTGCGTTTAACTCAATCGCATCGCTTAAATTATGTGCTTTGGGCTTTAATTCTGAGCATCAGATTGAGCTGAGGCTGTTTGATTGACTTCAACCACTGAACTTCTTTCATCCAGCTTAATGAACAAGGCCAATCCACCCATCGCAGCCATGCCCCAGAAAATATTCGCTCCCCAAAGCTCATAACCCCAACCACTTAAGGTCGTCATTAACGCGATAAAGGCACCTAATGGAATCGCGTTGTACAGAGCTTGCAGGGCAACCATCTTGTTCTGTTCTTCAGATTGGATGTATTGAATCGCCGCGATGTGTGCCATGGCGAATGTCACCCCGTGCAGCAACTGAGCCACTATCAATACTGGAATCGCAATCGTTGATGCTGTGATACCCCAACGAGCCATTACCCCGATGCCAGCAATCACAAACAGAGTGCGCAATGATAATCCAGCAAACAATCGCTTGCTCAGAGCAAATACAGCCACCTCAGCAACCACAGCCAAGCTCCACAGATAACCGATGATCGCCTCAGAGTGCCCCGCCTCTTTCCAGTAAATCGCACTAAAGCTGTAATACGCGGCGTGGCTTCCTTGAAGCAGTGCCATCAATGCAAGAAACTTCACTACCGACGATTCACGTAATAGTTGACCAAGTTTAGGTCTTTCAGCGACTTGCTCTGATTCTGTCACCGGCATTACGTTCGGGTTTCTCATCGCGAACAACAGAGAAACCAAAACTCCTGCCAGCGCAGTATACAAAATCATATCCGTGCCAAATTCAGCCACCAGATAACCAACCACCGTTGAACCAGCAATAAATGCCACTGAACCCCACAAACGTGTACGTCCGTAATCAAGCATCTTGAGACGGCTGTAATGGTTCGCCATTGCATCAGAAAGCGGAATAATCGGTCCATAGCAGAGGTTGAACATTACCGTTGCTAGCAACATCAATAAAAAGCTACCACCAGTAAAGAAATGGAAACCAACAAATAATAGCGCGACAAAACTGAGGCAACGCAATGCTGGTATTAAATGCTCAACTTTATGGATACGTGGGGTGATCACAAAGTTGGCAACACAACGCGTAGCCAAACCCACACCAATCAATACGCCAATGTCCCCTGCAGAAACGCCTTGGTCTTCAAACCACAGCGCCCAAAATGGCAGATAAACGCCATAGGCAAAAAAGAAACCAAGAAAATACTGGGATATCCAGCCATAAGGGGAAGGATTAAACATAGGCGACCTATAAAAATGTGTGGAACAAGGAAGCGCCAATTATGCCTAGGTCACAAAAGATGAAAAAGGGAATTATTGAAGAGATAGTATTCCTGTATTCAATGAATATCGATATCCCATTTGAGTGAGGTATCCGGCGCTCACCCGCACCCACGATCGCATTTAGACTAAAGTCGTCTGGAGCTTCGCTGGTAATTTGTCAGACTGAAAAGAGACTCCTACTTCTTTCGATGCTTATGCCTGATAAATTTAATATGCAGCACCCGCCTTTCGATAGCCTGTCCGACACGGAGCAGTTAACGCTGCGTTCCTCATTGGATGTGGTTTATTACCGAGCACACGAGGTGATATTGGAGGCAGACCGCCCTAGTCGCCATCTGCATATTCTGATTAAAGGAGCCGTAGAGGAGCGCGCGAGCAGCGATGGAGAGATCTACGCACATTATGCCAATGACGATATCTTCGATGTACGAAGTCAGTTTGAGCCTCACACCAAACACCAATATATCGCACTTGAAGATACGCTAAGTTATCTACTGCCAACCGAGACCTTTCTCGAGCTGTACCACGCCAATGGCCAGTTTGCCGCTTACTTTGATAGCAACCTTTCGACACGAAAAGCGCTAATTGAAGCTGCCCAACAGCAACAAAATCTTGCAGAGTTCATACTGACCAAAGTGGACGAGTCGATCTATCACCCTCCACTGATACTGGAACCCAGCCAACCAATCAACCAAGTCACTCAAACCCTTAAAGAGCAAGGGTTGGACTCGGCTCTAATTCATTTAGAATATGATGATCCAAAAGCTTTTGCATCATCATGTACCTTTCCGTATGGAATCGTCACTCGAACCAATTTATTGCATGCTGTGATGCTCGATAATTACCCATTGGATGCGCCTGTCGGTGAGATCGCAACCTTCCCGGTGATGCACGTGAACCAAGGCGATTTCTTATTTAACGCTATGATTACCATGACCAGAAATCGAGTGAAAAGGTTGATGGTTTGTGATGGTAAAAATGCGGTCGGCATGGTGGATATGACACAGATCCTCAGTGCATTTTCCACACACTCTCACGTTCTCACTTTGCGTATTGCTCGTGCCTCCAGCGTTGAAGAGTTGGCTATGGCCTCTAACAAACAGCGTCAACTGGTCGAGAGCTTACTCAGTAATGGGATTCGCACACGCTTTATCATGGAACTGATTTCTGCGGTCAACGAACAGATCATAGAGAAGGCTTTTGAGTTGATTATCCCTCCTGCACTGCATAACCACTGCTGCCTAATTGTGTTGGGTTCAGAAGGTCGCGGAGAGCAAATTCTCAAAACCGATCAAGACAACGCTCTGATTATTCAAGATGGTTTGGAGTGGCATCAATGCCAAAGTGCCATGAACGACCTAACCCATACATTGCAGCAATTGGGTTACCCACTATGTCCGGGCAACGTGATGGTCAACAACCCGAAATGGGTGCATTCAGAACAAGAGTGGAAGCAAACCCTCACCAGCTGGGTAAGCAAAGCAACGCCAGAGACAGTGATGGATATCGCCATCATGTCGGACGCACACGCCGTAGCGGGTAACAGGGAACTACTAAAACCAGTGAAGCAGCACCTCAGTGATTTAATGCTAGGACAAGAGTTGATTTTGACGGAATTCTGCCGCCCAGCGCTGAACTTCTCAGTACCCCTCACTCTATTTGGCAATGTGAAGCAATCCAAGTCAGGGCTCGATATCAAACAAGGCGGTATTTTCCCTATAGTGCATGGTGTGAGAGCACTTTGTCTTGAGCATGGTGTCACCGTAAACAACACCTTCGAACGCATTGAGCAGCTGGTCAGCAAGAAGGTATTAGAGCAAAGCACCGCGGATAATCTCAGTGAAGCACTCAAGCAATTCTTTAAGTGGCGCTTAGCCCAAAGGCTTTCTCAACAGCACAGCAGCAACAAAATTAACGTCAAACTGATGGAGCGAGCAGACAGAGATTTGCTTCGTCATAGCCTGCACGTGGTGAAGAAATTCAAGCAATGGCTCGGCTACCACTATCAGATACGAGATTAGGCAATTGAACGATGAATAGGTTGGTTCGCTATTACTGGCATCACAAGCTCAAAGGCTCTCTTTACCAGCCTCTGTTTACTGCGCCTATTGATCATGAATATGTATCGCTCGATTGTGAAACCACCAGCCTAGACCCTAATCAGGCGGAATTAGTCACTATTGCCGCGACCAAGATCATCGGTAACCGAATCATTACCAGCCAACCTTTTGAAGTCCGATTGCGCGCCCCGCAATCGCTCGATTGCAATTCAATAAAAATCCACCGCATTCGTCATCAAGATCTAAAGCACGGCATCGAAGAAAAACAGGCTTTAGTTGAGCTACTGAACTTCATTGGTAATCGTCCTTTAGTCGGCTATCACATCCGCTATGATAAAAAAATTCTCGACCGCGCCTGTTTAAAACAACTTGGATTTCCACTGCCTAACCGATTAGTCGAAGTAAGCCAACTCTATCAAGACAAACTCGAAAGACAGCTGCCCAATGCCTATTTCGATCTCAGTATGGATGCCATCTGTCGCCAGCTCGATTTACCGATTCCAGTCAATAAACATGATGCATTACAAGACGCTATCTCCGCTGCGCTGATCTTTGTGCGCCTGAAACATGGTGATCTACCTCGTTTCAACTCTTCTTATTCTTAATTCAACCACTGGCGCTTCACATAGAGAGCAACATCTCAAAAATGAACTTAACTCGCTATTTTGTAAGTGAAAAGCAGCGTCTCATCCTAAAGTCTAATTGTGGAAATCGCCGTCCTAGCCGAGAGTGATAACACAAAGATGGTTCTGTAATAGACCTAGAAACTGAACACAAAGGAAGTTGCCAGTTCATTAGGAATGTAGGCACAAGGAGAGATGCAATGAGTGAAGCCCACGTTTATCCGGTAAAAGAAAATATTAAATCAACCACACACGCGGATAATGACACTTACCTAGCCATGTACCAGCAATCTGTTTCTGACCCTGAAGGCTTTTGGGGTGAACACGGAAAAATCGTTGATTGGATCAAGCCTTTCACACAGGTAAAAAACACCTCTTTCGACCCTGGCCACATCGACATCCGCTGGTTTGAAGATGGCACGCTTAACGTTTCGGCTAACTGTATCGACCGCCACCTTGCTGAACGCGGTGATGAAGTCGCTATCATCTGGGAAGGCGATGACCCGGCAGATGATAAAACTCTAACTTTTAATGAACTGCACAAAGAAGTGTGCCTGTTTTCGAATGCTCTAAAAGAGCAAGGCGTACGCAAAGGTGATGTGGTTTGTTTATACATGCCAATGGTGCCAGAAGCGGCAGTAGCAATGCTGGCATGTACCCGTATCGGTGCGGTTCACACGGTAGTATTTGGTGGTTTTTCACCAGAAGCACTGTCTGGTCGTATTATCGATTCAAACTCTAAAGTCGTTATCACTGCCGATGAAGGCGTGCGTGGCGGCCGTGCGGTTCCACTGAAGAAAAACGTCGATGAAGCTCTGACCAACCCTGAAGTGAAGAACATCGAGAAGGTTGTAGTATTCAAGCGTACTGGCGGTGATGTGGCTTGGCATGAACACCGTGATGTGTGGTGGCATGATGCTATTGCAAACGTATCGGCAGATTGCCCACCAGAAGAGATGAACGCAGAAGATCCACTATTCATCCTTTATACATCAGGCTCAACGGGTAAACCTAAAGGTGTTATGCACACCACAGGTGGTTACCTTGTTTATGCAGCGATGACATTCAAATACGTGTTCGATTACCAAGAAGGCGAGACTTTCTGGTGTACAGCCGATGTGGGCTGGATTACGGGTCACACATACCTTGTTTACGGGCCACTAGCTAATGGTGCAAAAACTATTTTGTTTGAAGGCGTGCCAAACTACCCGAACACAAGCCGTATGAGTGAAGTGGTCGATAAGCACCAAGTGAATATTCTTTACACAGCACCAACTGCGATTCGTGCATTGATGGCGAAAGGCAATGAAGCCGTTGAAGGCACATCTCGTGACAGCCTAAGAATCATGGGCTCAGTGGGTGAACCGATTAACCCTGAAGCTTGGGAGTGGTACTACAAAACGATTGGTAACGAACAGTCTCCAATTGTCGATACTTGGTGGCAAACAGAAACGGGGGGCATCTTAATCGCACCGCTACCGGGCGCAACCGATCTAAAACCAGGTTCAGCGACGCGTCCATTCTTTGGTGTGCAACCTGCGTTAGTTGATAACATGGGTAATATCATTGAGGGTGCAACAGACGGCAACCTAGTCATTCTAGACTCTTGGCCGGGCCAAATGCGTACCGTTCATGGCGATCATGACCGCTTCGAACAGACTTACTTCTCTACATTTAAGGGCATGTACTTCACCAGTGACGGCGCTCGTCGCGATGAAGACGGTTACTACTGGATTACTGGTCGTGTCGATGACGTACTTAACGTCTCTGGTCACCGTATGGGTACTGCTGAGATTGAATCTGCTCTAGTAGCGTTCGATAAGATTGCAGAGGCTGCGATTGTCGGTATCCCTCATGATATTAAAGGCCAAGCAATTTACGCTTACATCACGCTGAATGATGGTGAGTTCCCAACCGCAGAGCTTCATAAAGAAGTGAAAGACTGGGTACGTAAAGAAATTGGACCAATTGCAACGCCAGATGTACTGCACTGGACTGACTCTCTGCCAAAAACTCGTTCAGGTAAAATCATGCGTCGTATCCTGCGTAAGATTGCTACCGGAGATACAGGTAACCTAGGTGATACCTCAACACTAGCCGACCCAAGCGTGGTTGATAAGCTGATTGCTGAGAAAGCAGAACTGGCATAAGCAACCCGTTACACTCTGAATTACTGTTTAAAACAGACCTTACCTAAACCGTCACCTATGTGGCGGTTTTTTTATGGCTGATCTTGTTCTCAAATATCCTCGACAAAATTAAGGCTATGACGCTTTTTTGTTAAGTTGGTAACAATTCCACGCTGTATCAATAGGAGATTAGACCAGTAAATTGCTGCGATTTGCGCTGAATTAGCTATAATCTGGTTCTAATTTTTAAATTTGGGTTTTTCTCACTGGAAATTAACCCCAAATTTTCAATAAAATGGCAACATTCACATTCGTAAACACGATAAAGGAAGATAGCCCCACGATGTCTACAAAGTTTCGCATTCTAGTTTTAAATGGCCCAAACCTTAACCTGTTAGGCCTTAGAGAGCCTGCACACTACGGTTCTCAAACACTTGACCAGATTATTAGCTCACTGACCGAGCAGGCGAAAGCACACGATGTTGAGCTATCTCACTTACAGTCAAATCGCGAGTATGAACTGATTGAAGCGATCCATAGTGCTTATCAAAATGTTGATTTTATTATTATCAACCCAGCAGCCTTTACACACACCAGTGTGGCACTGCGTGATGCACTACTTGGCGTTGCAATCCCATTTATTGAGGTCCATCTATCGAATGTTCACGCGCGTGAGTCATTCCGTCACCACTCTTACCTATCTGATAAAGCAGAAGGTGTGATTTGTGGCTTAGGTGCCCAAGGTTATCAATTTGCTTTGACCGCTGCGCTCAGCAAGCTCAACTCAAAGTAAACATAAACAACGAACTATTACTAACCTACTCAGTCAAAGAGTAAGTTCAATTAACAGATAAAGAGAAAGAAACAATGGATATTCGCAAAATCAAAAAGCTAATCGAATTGGTTGAAGAGTCTGGTATTTCTGAGCTAGAAATCTCTGAAGGTGAAGAGTCAGTACGAATCAGTCGTAACAGCACTGCACCTGTAGCACCTGTTCAATATGCAGCAGCTCCAGCTCCTGTAGCAGCGGCAGCAGCTCCTGCGGCGGCACCTGTAGCAGCAGAAGCTGCGGCTCCTGCAGTTCCAGCGGGCCACCAAGTTCTTTCTCCAATGGTTGGTACTTTCTACGGCGCTCCAAGCCCAGACGCAAAACCATTCGTTAAAGTTGGTCAATCTGTAACTGCTGGCGAAACTCTATGTATCGTTGAAGCAATGAAAATGATGAACCAAATCGAAGCTGATAAATCTGGTGTTGTAACAGCTATCCTAGTTGAAGACGGTCAACCAGTAGAATTCGACCAAGCTCTAGTAATTATCGAATAATAGAGAGCACTCATTATGTTAGATAAATTAGTAATCGCGAACCGTGGTGAGATTGCACTACGTATTCTGCGTGCATGTAAAGAGCTTGGCATTAAAACGGTAGCGGTTCACTCAACTGCTGACCGTGATCTTAAGCACGTACTACTTGCAGACGAAACCATTTGTATCGGTCCAGCTCGTGGTATCGATAGCTACCTAAACATCCCTCGTATCATCAGCGCAGCTGAAGTTACAGGTGCAGTAGCAGTTCACCCTGGCTACGGCTTCCTATCTGAAAATGCAGACTTCGCAGAACAGGTAGAACGCAGTGGCTTTATCTTCGTTGGCCCTAAAGCTGAAACCATTCGCATGATGGGTGACAAAGTGTCAGCTATCACATCAATGAAGAAAGCTGGCGTACCTTGTGTACCAGGTTCTGACGGTCCTCTTGATGACGACGAAGCGAAAAACAAAGCGCACGCTAAGCGTATTGGCTTCCCAGTAATCATCAAGGCATCTGGCGGCGGCGGCGGTCGTGGTATGCGTGTTGTTCGTTCTGAAGCAGAACTAACAGAAGCTATCGCGATGACTCGCGCTGAAGCAAAAGCATGTTTCAACAACGACATGGTTTACATGGAGAAATTCCTAGAAAACCCACGTCACATTGAAGTACAAGTGCTTGCAGATGGCCAAGGTAATGCTATCCACCTAGGTGAGCGTGACTGTTCAATGCAGCGTCGTCACCAGAAAGTTGTGGAAGAAGCGCCAGCTCCAGGTATCACTGAAGAGATGCGTAAGTACATCGGCGAACGCTGTACACGTGCATGTATTGAGATCGGTTACCGCGGTGCAGGTACATTTGAATTCCTATACGAGAACGGTGAGTTCTACTTCATCGAAATGAACACTCGTATTCAGGTTGAGCACACGATTACTGAAATGGTAACGGGTATCGACCTAGTGAAAGAACAGCTACGTATTGCTGCTGGTCAGCCTCTATCATTCACTCAGGATGATATTAAGCTGCGCGGCCACTCAATCGAATGTCGTATCAATGCTGAAGATCCAGTTCGTTTCCTACCTTCACCAGGTAAGATTGAACGTTTCCACGCACCAGGCGGCATGGGCGTACGTTGGGAATCTCACATCTACACTGGTTACACAGTGCCACCACACTACGATTCAATGATTGGTAAGCTGATCACTTACGGTGAGAACCGTGATGTGGCTATCGCTCGTATGAAGAACGCATTGGGTGAAATGATTGTTGAAGGTATTAACGTTAATACTGAGCTTCAACTGTCTATTATGAACGACGAAAACTTCCAACACGGTGGTGCAAACATCCACTACCTTGAGAAGAAACTTGGTTTGTCATAATCCGTTCGTTTAAGAACAGTCAAAATGCTCACTTCGGTGAGCATTTTTGTTTTTGAGCCGCCGAAAAACTCAATCTTTAATCCCCATTATATTCCGTGGGGTTTTGGTGAATTTGCTCATATTTTCTGCTAGACTCGCCATCCAATTTTTCTCATATAGAAGATGCAGCCATGCCTTGGATTCAAATCAAGCTTAATGCTACCAATGAAAATGCCGAACAAATCGGCGACATGTTAATGGAAGAGACTGGTGCTCTTTCTGTAACTTTCCTGGATGCACAAGATACCCCTGTATTTGAGCCTCTGCCGGGCGAAACTCGCCTTTGGGGTGATACTGACATTCTCGCGCTTTACGACGCTGAGACTGATACTGGTGTCGTTCTAGCGCAGATTAAAGCAAGCAACATGTTCCCTGCAGACTTTGCTCATAAAGTAGAGCAAATTGAAGACAAGGATTGGGAACGTGAATGGATGGACAACTTCCACCCAATGAAGTTTGGTGAGCGTTTATGGATCTGCCCTAGCTGGCGCGATATCCCTGAACCTGACGCTGTCAACGTAATGCTAGACCCAGGCCTTGCATTTGGTACCGGTACTCACCCGACAACGGCACTGTGTCTTGAGTGGCTTGAAGGCTTAGACCTGACAGGCAAAACCGTAATCGACTTCGGTTGTGGCTCAGGCATCCTAGCGATCGCGGCGATCAAACTAGGCGCGGCAAAAGTTATCGGGATCGATATTGATCCTCAAGCTCTGCTTGCATCAAAAGACAACGCACAACGCAATGGCGTTGCTGAACAACTCGAAGTGTTCTTACCACAAGATCAACCGGAAGGTTTGCTGGCTGACGTTGTTGTTGCCAACATTCTTGCAGGTCCATTACGCGACCTTTCTGGCATCATCAAAGGCCTAGTTAAGCCAAATGGTGTGCTTGCGATGTCGGGTGTTTTAGATACACAAGCGGAAGATGTGGCGACTTATTATCGTGATGAGCTTCACATTGATCCGATCATTGAACAACAAGAATGGTGCCGAATCTCAGGTCGCAAGCAAGGCTAGACAAGACTTTGGGCGCTAATTGACTGAAATTTAAACAAATTACAAAAACAAATTGTAAATGCTCAAATATTAGTCTTTTCACGCAGCGAAAAAATGCGTAAAATGCGCGCCCTTGCTGGTACAGAACTGTGATGACATTTTTGAAAATCGGAAATTATCAACTTAAGAACAATCTAATCGTCGCTCCTATGGCTGGCGTAACGGATAGACCATTCCGTGAGTTGTGTCTTCGCTACGGTGCGGGGATGGCAGTCAGTGAAATGATGTCCTCCAATCCGAAAGTTTGGAAAACGTCAAAGTCTCAGCAGCGTATGGTACATGAAGGCGAATCGGGCATTCGTTCAGTACAAATCGCTGGTGCAGATCCACAGCTTATGGCCGAGGCTGCTCAATTTAATGTCGATAACGGTGCGCAAATCATCGATATCAACATGGGTTGTCCAGCTAAAAAAGTGAATAAAAAGCTTGCGGGCTCAGCCCTACTGCAGCATCCAGAACTCATTGAAGACATTCTGAAGGCGGTGGTAAATGCTGTCGACGTTCCAGTAACGTTGAAAACGCGCACAGGCTGGGATACAGACAATAGAAACTGTGTCCAAATCGCGAAAATAGCCGAAGACTGCGGCATACAAGCTCTTGCGCTCCATGGAAGAACTCGCGCTTGTATGTACAAAGGTGAGGCAGAATACAAACACATTAAAGCAGCGAAACAAGCAGTATCTATTCCGGTTATCGCTAACGGTGATATCGATAGTCCGGAAAAAGCGAAGTTTGTGCTGGAGTACACCGGCGCTGATGCTTTAATGATAGGTCGACCTGCCCAAGGACGTCCTTGGATTTTTAACGAAATCCTACACTATTTGGAAAACGGCACCACGATGGACCCACTCCCGATTTCGGAAGTGAAAGACATCATGCTTGGTCATGTGCACGCTCTACATGAATTTTATGGGGAGTTTTTAGGCCCTCGCATCGCTCGTAAGCATGTGGGTTGGTATCTAAAAGAACATGAACAAGCGAGTGAGTTTCGCCGTACCTTCAACGCATTCGAAGCAGGTGATCTGCAGCTTGAAGCGCTAGAAGGTTTTTTTGATAACGTTGCACCATAATTACGAGAAGAGCTAGACCGAATATGTTCGAACAAAATCTGACTTCAGAAGCATTGACAGTAACTACAGTTACATCACAAGACCAAATCACGCAGAAGCCACTACGTGACTCAGTTAAAGCATCATTGAAAAATTACCTTGCTCAATTAAACGGTCAAGAAGTCAGCGAGTTATACGAATTAGTATTAGCTGAAGTTGAACAGCCACTACTAGACACTATCATGCAGTACACTCGCGGTAACCAAACTCGCGCAGCAACCATGATGGGTATTAACCGCGGTACTCTTCGCAAGAAACTTAAAAAATACGGCATGAACTAATCGTTCTTTCGTAATTTATTGAATTGAAAGCCAAGCTCATTTTTGAGTTTGGCTTTTTTTGGCTTGTCGAACCGTGATAGGTAGCTGATTACTCTCCAGTGCGACAACAGCGCCCTTTGTCGACGTTTGCTGAATCCAAGGCTGCCAGAATAGAACAATGGCTTGCATCGTCGTCCACGTGGCCACAACACGCATCATTAATCTTTTTAAGTGCGGTGCGAATCTTAGTTAACTCGGTAATCTTCTCATCAATCATCTCTAGTTTTGCTGAAGTAATCGACTTCACTTCGGCGCAACTGTGCTGTGTGGCCTCGAGACGAATCTCAAGCAATTCTTTGATTTCATCTAAACTCAGCCCTAACTCTTTAGATTTGAGAATAAACGTCACCTGCTTTTGGTTATTTTCATCATATAAGCGATAACCCGACTCACTGCGACTGGCTGGCGCGATCAGGTTATTCTTCTCATAAAATCGCAAGGTATCGGCTGTTACACCGCATCGTTTCGCTAATTCACCGATCTGAAACATGTTTTTTCCTACTGTTTCGTCCATTCCACAATTAACCTTATCGTTACTTTTCAGGCTGAAATGGCACTTTTCATAATTAATTTTGAGACGCCAAACGATTGCGCGAGCTTTTTTGTAATAAATTAGTTAGAATCTGCGCCATCAAATTTGGAGTTGGTTATCTTATAGCTTAATCATAAGACTAACCCAAAAGGTCTTTACCAAAACTGGCCAATATTTTATCTCTTACTGGTATCTAAGATAATCCACGCTAAGAAGATAGAAACAAGTTCTTTTTTGGCAAATATCTTTATTTTAACCCCATGAATTTGAGGAAGATGGAAGCATGAATAACGCTCGTCCAATTCGCCGCGCTCTAATCAGCGTATCAGACAAAACTGGTATCGTTGAATTTGCACAAGCTCTTGCTAACCGTGGTGTAGATATCCTATCTACCGGTGGCACTGCTCGCCTGCTTGCTGAAAAAGGCATCTCTGTTACAGAAGTATCTGACTACACTGGTTTCCCAGAAATGATGGATGGCCGTGTTAAGACTCTGCACCCAAAAGTTCATGGTGGTGTTCTAGGCCGTCGTGGTCAAGATGATGACGTGATGGAAACTCACGGTATCAACCCTATCGATATGGTTGTTGTAAACCTATACCCATTCGCAGAAACCGTTGCTAAAGAAGGTTGTACCCTTGCTGACGCTGTTGAGAACATCGACATCGGTGGCCCAACAATGGTTCGCTCTGCAGCGAAAAACCACAAAGACGTCACTATCGTTGTTAACGCACACGACTACGAGCGCGTTGTGGCTGAAATGGACGCGAACGAGAAATCTCTAACGCTAGAGACTCGCTTCGACCTAGCTATCGCGGCATTCGAGCACACCGCTTCTTACGACGGCATGATCGCTAACTACTTCGGCACTATGGTTCCATCTTACGGTGAGAACAAAGAAGGTGACGAAGAGTCTAAATTCCCTCGCACGTTCAACCAACAGTTCGAGAAAAAACAAGACATGCGCTACGGTGAGAACAGCCACCAAGCTGCTGCATTCTATGTTGAAGCGAACCCTGAAGAAGCATCTGTTTCTACTGCTCGCCAAATTCAAGGTAAAGCCCTTTCTTACAACAACATCGCTGACACCGACGCAGCACTTGAGTGTGTGAAAGAGTTCGACCAGCCAGCATGTGTGATCGTTAAGCACGCTAACCCATGTGGTGTTGCACTAGGTGAAGACATCCTAGAAGCTTACGACCGTGCATTCAAAACAGACCCAACGTCTGCATTTGGCGGCATCATCGCTTTCAACCGTGAACTAGACGCAGCAACAGCAACGGCTATCACTGAGCGTCAATTCGTTGAAGTTATCATTGCACCATCAGTTTCTGCTGAGGCAGTAGAAATCGTAGCGGCTAAGAAAAACCTTCGTCTACTTGAGTGTGGTGAGTGGACAACTAAGACGACTGGCTTTGACGTTAAACGCGTTAACGGTGGCTTGCTAGTTCAAGACCGCGATCAAGGCATGGTGTCTGAAGATGACCTGAAAGTGGTTTCTAAGCGTCAACCAACAGCTGAAGAATTGAAAGATGCTCTATTCTGCTGGAAAGTAGCGAAATACGTTAAATCTAACGCTATCGTTTACTCGAAAGGCGACATGACAATTGGTGTTGGCGCTGGCCAAATGAGCCGCGTTTATTCTGCGAAAATTGCAGGCATCAAAGCTGCAGACGAAGGTCTACAGGTTGAAGGTTGTGTAATGGCATCAGATGCGTTCTTCCCATTCCGTGACGGTATCGACGCGGCAGCAGAAGCTGGCATCAAGTGTGTTATCCAACCGGGCGGCTCTATGCGTGATGACGAAGTTATCGCTGCAGCAGACGAACACGGCATGGCGATGATCTTTACTGGCATGCGTCACTTCCGCCACTAATTTCCTCTTCGTATTTGGCACTGTGGCGTCGTTAGCTGCTTTCGTCCACCCCGGTCACATAGCGGGCTATGCTCCCGGGGATGGGCTCAATTGCTGCCTAGCCACATCACCAACTACTTTGAGCAGAATTTATAATTTTGTTTTTTAAATATTCCGATATTTGAAATACGTAGAGCAAGTCAGTGACTTTAGTTCAAGGAAAACACGCGGAGCTTATGACTATAAGTGAGCATGTTTGACACAGAAATAAAGGCTCTGAAGCAGCTATAAGGATTTTAAAACATGAATGTATTGATTATTGGTGCCGGCGGTCGTGAGCATGCACTAGGTTGGAAAGCAGCACAAAACCCAAACGTTGAAACGGTATTCATTGCTCCAGGTAACGCAGGTACTGCACTTGAGCCGAAACTGGAGAACGTAAACATCGGTGTTGAAGACATCGCTGGTTTAGTCGCGTTTGCTCAAGAGAAAAAAATCGAACTGACTATCGTGGGCCCTGAAGCACCACTAGTTATTGGTGTGGTTGACGCATTCCGCGAAGTGGGTCTGCCTATCTTTGGTCCAACTCAAGCGGCAGCACAGCTTGAAGGTTCGAAAGCATTCACTAAAGATTTCCTAGCTCGTCATGACATCCCAACGGGTTACTACGCGAACTTTACTGAGATTGAGCCGGCTATCGCTTACGTACGTGAGCAAGGTGCGCCAATCGTAGTAAAAGCTGACGGTCTTGCGGCAGGTAAAGGCGTTATCGTTGCGATGACACTTGAAGAAGCTGAAGACGCAATCAAAGACATGCTAGCGGGCAACGCATTTGGCGACGCTGGCAGCCGCGTGGTTATCGAAGAGTTCCTTGAAGGCGAAGAAGCAAGCTTCATCGTAATGGTTGACGGTTCTAGCGTGCTTCCTATGGCGACCAGCCAAGATCACAAACGTGTTGGCGACAAAGACACTGGTCCTAATACTGGCGGTATGGGTGCTTACTCTCCTGCTCCAGTTGTGACGCCTGAAATCCACAACCGTATCCTTGAGGAAGTTATCTACCCAACGGTACGTGGTATGGACGCAGAGGGCGCACCTTACACTGGTTTCCTTTACGCTGGCCTAATGATCGATGCTGACGGCACACCTAAGGTTATCGAATACAACTGCCGCTTCGGCGATCCAGAAACGCAACCTATCATGATGCGTATGGAGTCAGACCTTGTTGAGCTTTGCCTAATGGCTATCGACGAGAAACTAGACGAAGCAGAATCGAAGTGGGATCCACGCGCTTCTATCGGTGTTGTTCTTGCGGCTGGCGGTTACCCTGCTGACTACGCAAAAGGTGACGTAATTTCACTACCAACAAGCGAAGTTGAAGGCCAAAAGGTTTTCCACGCAGGTACGACAAATAACGAAGCTGGCGACGTGGTGACAAACGGTGGTCGTGTACTTTGTGCAACGGCACTGGGTAACACGGTTTCTGAAGCTCAAGAGCGTGCTTACGCGTTGACGAAGCAAGTTAGCTGGAATGGTATGTTCCACCGCAATGACATTGGTTACCGTGCGATTGCGCGCGAGCAAGAGCAGTAATCAATTTTGTTACTCGCTTACTTTCCATAACAGTAAGCAAATAGCAGTAAGCGAATAACAGCAAAAGGCGCCTCGATAGGCGCCTTTTTTATTACTCAATCTTTCTAGGAATCTGCGCCTGTACAGACAAATTAGCACTTGGCCTACAGTAGGCCAAATACTCTCAAACCTTTGATTGTTAGCTATTCTTTCAACAATGATGGCCTAACGACACAATCATGGCTGTCTTCAGCCAGCATCAGTAACTCTTTCACGCTCATCTTACCCAGTGAATCACTGCCAAGAAACGCCGCATAGCTTTCCACAGATGCCAATCGGTCGATCACGAAGCTTGGTAAAGTCTGGTTAAATTCAATGCGATCAAATTCACCACCAGCGCACGTCTTAAAAGAGCTGCCATCCCAGTAACCCTGAACCAATCTTAGCCCTTCGTCATTCTGCTTCATCGTAGTCTCTAGAACCGATTTAGCTTCTTTCTGGTAGTTTTCAAGCTGCTTAGCTTGGATAGGTAAGATTTTGCTGTCGATACGATACTGTTGATACACAGCTTCGCCCGACTTATTGAAACGCACATGGACACGATAAGGAACCAGCTTATTAGAAGAGTTACGCTGCTCGCCTTCACGAATGAATTCACGAAGCACACTTTCTGACCAAGCATAGTCAGTTTGGTACCAGCCGTAATCGCCTACAGTGACGTAGTCAGCTGAAGTATGAGGTTGTGTTAGCTTGTTTGTAACCCAGTAAAAACTTGTCGCGTCGCCCATGACTTGGCCGCCGGTGTGAGTTTCAAATTGCTCTAGGTTTTTGCGAGGGCTTGTTGAAGAACAGCCAATAAGAAATGTAGATAATAGTGAAACGAGAAGAAATGCTTTTTTCATAAAAACCTGTACCGAGGTGGAATACGACTACCTCGGTACAGTTTAGATTATTTCACTGAATCTTTCAGCGCTTTACCTGCAACAAATGCTGGAACATTTGCAGCAGCGATTTGGATCTCATCACCAGTTTTTGGGTTACGACCAGTGCGAGCTGCACGGTGGTTTACTTTAAAAGTACCAAAACCAATTAGCTGAACTTGATCGCCATCTTTAAGAGCATCTGTAACACCGCCAAGAGTCGCTTCTAGAGCAGCTTTAGCTTGTGCTTTAGAAAGGTCCGCTTTTTCAGCAATAAAGTCGATTAATTGAGTCTTGTTCATTTTAGGTTTCCCTTCTTTGTATTTTTGAATTCAATTCACTCTAAAACATAAATGCCCCATCTGGCAAAGGTTTGTCGTCGATCTTTAGCTCTAATGCCGTAGTTTTAGCCATAATATGAGTAATAACTCACAATTTGTTACTGATTTTATTAAGCAAGCCCTTGTTTAAAAGGGGCTGAGAGCAAAATTAATGATGACCTAGCCACTACTTTTTCACTATAATCCACGCTGAATCGCTGCTAAAGCGTACAATTTAATTTAAGGGCAAACATGCTGCTGCTAACTATTTACGTCTCCATTGCTATTGGAGTTTCTTTCATTTGTTCTGTTTTGGAAGCTGTACTTTTGAGTATTAGTCCGAGCTACATTGCTCAACTAAAACAAAATGGGCACCCTGCAGCAGAGTCTTTAGACAAACTGAAAACAGATATTGACCGCCCGCTTGCGTCAATTTTAACGCTCAACACCATCGCGCATACTATCGGTGCTGCGACAGCAGGTGCACAAGCGGCTGTCGTTTTTGGTAGCCAATGGTTAGGTGTCTTCTCTGCCGTGCTAACGCTAGGTATTTTGGTACTGTCTGAGATTGTTCCAAAAACCATTGGTGCAACCTACTGGCGTCAACTTGCTCCTACTTCAGCAAGTGTGCTGCGTTGGATGGTGTTCTTCCTAACACCGTTTGTATGGTTCTCAGAACAGATCACCAAACGTCTTGCTCGTGGCCACCAAGCACCCAAAATGCGTGATGAACTATCTGCAATGGCGATTTTGGCAAAAGAGAGCGGCGAGTTTGCAGAAGGCGAATCAAAAATCCTGAGCAACCTACTGGGTATTCAAGATGTACCCGTGACTCAGGTAATGACGCCGCGCCCAGTGGTATTCCGTGTTGATGCGGAAATGAGTGTGAATACCTTCCTAGAACAACATAAAGATACGCCATTCTCACGCCCGCTGGTTTACAGCGAGCAGAGTGACAACATCATCGGTTTTGTTCACCGCTTAGAGCTGTTTAGATTGCAGCAAGCCGATTGTGGTGAGAAAGCTCTGGGTGAGGTAATGCGCCCTATCCACGTGTTGCTGAACAACATGGGCTTGGCTAAGGCCTTTGACCAGATGATGGCAAACCGCCTGCAACTGTCTTTAGTTGTGGACGAGTACGGCACCATTCAGGGCATCATCACCCTAGAAGATATCTTTGAACACCTAGTGGGTGAAGAGATTGTCGACGAAGCGGATAAGACGACTGACATGCAAGAACTGGCGTTCCAACGCTGGGAAAAGTGGAAAGAGACACACGGTGTTATCGAAAACCGCGATGACGAGGACGAGCTAGAGGAAGAAACTCCAGCAGACAACGATTCCTCAGATTCAACATCAGCGGATGACGACGACGCATCAAAAGATAAGGCATCAAAAGACAAAGCGCAGAACGAAGACAAAAAAGACGCTTAATCTAAATTTGATATCGTCAGATACAATAAAGGCTCCCTAGGGAGCCTTTGTTTTTATTCGTACCTTGGTGCGATAGCGAATTATAACGCAACACCAATGTTACTGACTGGGTCTTCACGCAGTTCGTGGCGTAGGTCTTTGATCAACTCTAAGTCACGCTCAGTCGTTTCACGTAGAGGTCGGAAAATGGCCCACTGAACGTCCCACTCTTCACATACCGCTTCGTTTTCTTTCTGGTTTTCGTTGGTCACTTCTTCAGCGCCTTGAGCAAACTCAAGCTCAGCAACCGTCTTCACCGATTGTTGACTCACTTTAATTACCGCTTCCAACATATGTTCACGGTCAAGCAGGCCATGAATTAGCGTTGCTAGGCCTTGGCATGCGTCCATTGCTGGGTAAACACCATAAAAATCAAAATCATCACCGCTAGGGAATAGCTCTTCAACCTTCTCAAGTTGACGCTCAAAGTTCACCTTTGCTGTTTTAACCGTCAGGATTTCCCAAATGCTATCCAAAACATCACGATAGATTCGAGCTTCCGCAAATTCTGTATTCTCACAAAACATGGCATAGTTAGGGTACATACGCTCACATAGACACGCCATAAAGGTAATTTGTTGCCAAGGTTCTAACTTTTCAAGACGAACCTGCAGTGGATTCTGAAGCATAGTCACTCAATAATTGCAGAAAAAGACAGCGAAAGTGTACTTGATAAACCCTGGGGGGAAAAGGTAAGCCGATGAACAATTTCACGAATAAGCTCTATATTCTTACTGAGCATAACGATACCTATACGCAACTGATTCTAAACCAGGATTTACCCGACCTAGAAATCACTCAAAACCCCGAGTTAGCTGAAATTGTATTAGCCTCGCCTCCCCTGATAGCCGAGCGCCTTGGCGAGTTTAAAGAGCTAGACTGGGTACAGAGTACCTACGCTGGCATCAATAAACTCACTCAGCCAGACCTTCGTCAGGATTACACGCTGACCAACGTCAAAGGTATCTTCGGTCCTGCTATCGCGGAGTACGTTTTAGGTTACGCAATCAGCCACTGTAGACACTTTCCTCATTACCACCAGCATCAACAACAACGAAACTGGCAGCCACAGCTTTATACTAGCCTAACTGACAAAACTATGGTGATTTTAGGAACAGGTTCAATCGGCAGTCATTTAGCAAAAACCGCGGCCGCTTTTGGTATTCATACCATAGGTGTCAACCGTACGGGCATCCCATCCAAACAAGAAACCTTTAAAGAGACGTTCCACATCAATGAGATAGAGGCTGCCCTCAAGCAGGCCGATATTGTGGTCAACACCCTGCCATCAACTGCTGAAACCTATCAGTTGTTGAACCAAACCACGTTAGGCTATTGCTCTAATGTGTTGCTGTTTAATGTCGGTCGAGGAGAGAGCATCGACAATAAAGCCTTGTTGCTCGCCATAAAAAACAGATGGGTAGAACACGCATTTTTAGATGTGTTTGAAAGTGAACCCCTCTCGCAAGAACACCCTTTCTGGAAACTACCGCAAGTCACCATCACTCCGCACATCGCTGCACTCAGTGAGCCAAGACAAGTGGTCGAGATCTTCGCAGAGAATTACCAACAATGGCGAGATGGCTTTACACTTAATCATGTCATCGATTTTGATAAAGGTTACTGATGTCCTCTTCGTTACTTAAAGAGGTTCGACAATGCCGAGCTTGTGAACCTCACCTATCACACGGTGCCAACCCAGTAATTCAAGCACACCCAAATGCGCGTTTGCTGATCATAGGTCAAGCGCCGGGTATCAAGGTGCATGAGTCGTCGATCCCTTGGAATGACGCCAGTGGCGAACGATTAAGAGAATGGTTAGGGATAAACAGCGATACCTTTTATGACGAACAAAAGGTCGCGATTGTTCCTATGGGGTTCTGCTACCCAGGCAAAGCGAAGAGTGGCGATCTGCCACCACGCAAAGAATGCGCAGAGCTCTGGCACAAAAAGGTACTGCAGTCATTGCCCAACATTCAAATGACACTATTGATTGGTCAATATGCGCAAAACTATTATTTAAAGGAAAGAACCACCAAAACGCTGACAGAAACAGTCAAAAACTGGCAGGCTTGGGCGCCTGAATTTTTGCCATTACCTCACCCTTCGCCACGCAATAATATCTGGCTAAAGAAGAACCCTTGGTTTGAAAGTGAAGTCATTCCCTATATCAGGAAACACATCTCAGAGCATTTGGCCTACCATGATCCAAATACCTAATTAACTGCACACAACAAGATTAAACCGCGATCAAATACCAATTTCAGACAATAAAAAAGCGCTGTTGGTTTCCCAACAGCGCTTTCAGTCATTTTACTCAGAGTTACTTGTGGTAAGGCTTAGACAATTCGTGAACAGCGTCAACGAATACACCAGCGTTCTCTGGCGGTACATCTAAGTGGATACCGTGGCCTAGGTTAAATACATGACCTGTACCACCGTCGCCGAAGCCTTCTAGGATGCTGCCCACTTCTTCGCGAATACGTTCAGGCTGAGCGTAAAGCATTGAAGGATCCATGTTACCTTGCAGAGCAACTTTGTCGCCGATGCGAGCTTTTGCATCTGCGATGTTGATTGTCCAGTCTAGACCAACCGCATCACAACCTGTTGCTGCGATAGACTCAAGCCACATGCCACCGTTCTTAGTGAACAAAGTAACCGGTACACGACGACCTTCGTTTTCACGGATTAAGCCATCAACGATTTTGTGCATGTATTGCAGTGAGAATAGGTTGTAGTCACGAGGAGTCAGTACACCACCCCATGTATCAAATACCATTACTGATTGAGCACCCGCTTTAATTTGCGCGTTCAGGTATTCGATAACACTGTCAGCCAGCTTGTCTAGAAGCAGGTGCAGTGTTTGTGGTTCTGCGTACATCATCTTTTTGATCTTAGTGAATGCTTTAGAGCTCCCACCTTCAACCATGTATGTCGCTAGAGTCCATGGGCTACCAGAGAAACCAATCAGCGGCACTTCGCCTTTCAGGTCTTTACGGATCTGACGAACGGCATTCATTACGTATTGAAGCTCACCTTCTGGATCGGGTAAGCCAATCTTCTCTACGTCAGCTTTACACGTGATAGGACGCTCAAACTTAGGACCTTCACCTGTTTCAAAGTACAAACCTAAGCCCATTGCATCAGGGATAGTTAGGATGTCTGAGAACAAGATTGCCGCATCAAGCGGGAAACGACGTAAAGGTTGAAGTGTTACTTCTGATGCCAGTTCCGCGTTTTTGCACAAAGACATGAAATCGCCCGCTTCAGCGCGCGTTGCTTTGTACTCAGGAAGATAGCGGCCAGCTTGGCGCATCATCCATACCGGTGTGTAATCAACAGGCTGTTTTAAAAGTGCGCGTAAATAGCGATCGTTTTTTAATTCGGTCATTCCGTTAAATTCCAATTCAATCTTGTCTAGTTTTGATGGCAAGTATTCTAACACTGATTGAAGGGTAAAAGCTGTGTGCTTTGCAACCTAGATCAAGTTATTAACTTTTAAATCAATGCTTAATTTGCACCCAATTACGGGAGCATGTTAAAAATTTGTTCGCTAGCGAAAATTACAATTATAACATCTGAGTAGTCACTACTCAGCATCTCATAACGACATCTTACTTACCCCCTCCACTTGTGGAGGGTTTTTTTTAGCTTTTGACTACCCATAGGCTAAATACTATCACAGGCCAATTAGTGCTCTAGCATCTGCTCCGTCACACCATCTTTCATCACGTCATCAACTGTTTTCTCAATCAACTGTCTCGCAATGGTTCCAACAGGAGCAACATCAGGTAGGCCTGTTACGCCAAACCATTGAGCATCCGATAGCTCGCTATAGTCAGGCTTAAGCGTACCACCAGCATAATCTGCAAGAAAGCCCATCATCATACTCGATGGAAACGCCCATGGCTGACTGCCAAAGTAACGAATGTTGTCGACATCGATACCCGTTTCTTCTTTGACTTCTCTTGCCACACACTGCTCTAAGGTTTCTCCGACCTCTAGGAAGCCCGCTATCACGGTATACATGCCTGTTTTATGTCTTGGGTGCTGCGCAAGCAATATCTTGTTGTGGTTTCGTACAGCGACAATGATGCACGGGAAGATACGAGGATAATGAAGCGTGCGGCAATCTCCACACTGCATCGCCACCTGGTTATGATTGAGGTGATTACGGCCGCCACATTGAGGGCAAAAGCGCATACTTTGAGTCATATGCCCATATTGGATGGCTTTGCTTGCAGTCAAGAAACTCGCTTCAGGCCAGTGCAGCAACTCTCTTAGGCTGACCATGCTCAACTTATTCTCCACATCACAATCGTTGAGCCAATACACCTTGCGACCTTGATGTTGACCAATACAGATTGCATGCTCAATACTCAGCCCTAGCTCTTCAGCAGAGCCAAACGGAAACTGATCATTATTAACCCAAATATCACTACCAGAAACGACGCACCAATAAGCTTGCTCTGTCATTTTTTTATCACTTTTTTTTAACATCCCTATGCCTCATTGCTTGCAGTTCGTTCATTTTACTGGCAATCTAATTTCATACTAGAGTTGTAGCAGAGAATATTTCAAGCTATTACTTTTAGTAGCTACCAATAAAACGGACCCTGCTTAGGCAATTACTTGATCACAAGGTTGTGATCAGATCATGAGGACATGGTCATGCTAAATAAATTCAAACAAATACAAGAACAATGGGGTGGCTCTAATGAGGTCATCGATCATTGGCTCGAAACTCGACAGTCTCTAATCGTTGAGTATTGTAAGCTTGCCGCTCTGCAGCCTTCATCGTCGAAAGCAACTGCAATCACCGAACTGCCTTCTCCAGAAGAGCTCCAAAAATTCAGCCAACACCTTGTTGATTACATCTCTGAAGGTCATTTCAAAATCTATGACATGGTGATGGATAAATGGCAGTCTACTGGCTTCAAAGCAACAGACGAAATCAACCAATCTTATGGTCATATCGTTCTTACCACAGATCCACTGCTCAACTTCACCGATAAATACGCTGCCATTGAAGCGACCGATACATTAGAAAGCTTTGATAGTGAGCTATCACTCGTTGGTGAGATTCTTGAGGCGAGATTTGCGGTTGAAGACCAACTGATACAACAAATTGCCGACAGCCTAGCGGTCCCACCAGGAGCGTAATGGCTTAACATCTTCTAAGCTTGCCTCTGTGCAAGCTTTTTGTTTTGTCTGTAGCGTTACCTAAAACATCCAACTCTTCTACCAGAGGTTATTGGTTCGTCCCTACTCTGATGTTTTGCGATAACCAGACTTAACACTTGTCACCAGTTTCACCCTCACGCTCTTCCTGCAAACACTCAAAACTACCTTCGAAAAAGTACTCGTGACTAAGTCCACCAGCCAAGCAATCAAGCAAACCTATCAGATTCTAATCTATAGGCCCTCGTTAAACACCAATACGCCAGATACAAAAAAGGCACCCAAAGGTGCCTTTTTCTTATCTCTTAGAGACTACTCGTAGAGCTTACTCTTCTGAAGAGAAACCAGCGTTTAGAAGTGCTGCTAGGTTGTCAGTAGCTTGTTCAGCTGAAGGACCTTCTTGCTCTTCTTCACGTTGCTTTTGACGCTCTTGGTGGTATGCGAAACCAGTACCAGCTGGGATCAGACGACCAACAATTACGTTCTCTTTCAGACCGCGAAGGTCATCACGCTTACCAGAAACCGCAGCTTCTGTTAGTACGCGAGTCGTTTCTTGGAACGATGCAGCTGAGATGAATGACTCAGTTGCAAGAGATGCTTTAGTAATACCTAGTAGATCACGTTCGAAACGTACTAGTTCTTTACCTTCAGCTTCTAGCTTACGGTTAGCAATCTTAACATTGTGGTACTCAACTTGTTCGCCAGGTAGGAACGGAGAGTCACCAGAATGAGTGATTGTACACTTACGTAGCATTTGACGAACGATAGTCTCGATGTGCTTATCGTTAATCTTTACGCCTTGTAAGCGGTAAACTTCTTGAACTTCGTTCGCGATGTACTGAGTTACTGCGTGGATACCACGTAGACGCAGGATATCGTGTGGAGTTTCAGGACCGTCGGCGATTACATCACCACGTTCAATCTTCTCACCTTCGAACACGTTCAATTGACGATGCTTAGGAATCATCTCTTCGTAAGCGTCACCGCCTTCACGAGTGATTACTAGACGACGCTTACCTTTCGTTTCTTTACCGAAAGACACAGTACCTGTGTGCTCAGCAAGGATCGCAGGCTCTTTAGGCTTACGAGCTTCGAATAGGTCAGCTACGCGTGGTAGACCACCGGTGATATCTTTGTTTCCGCTCGATTTTTGAGGGATACGAGATAGTGTGTCACCAATGCCAACTTCAGCGCCATCTTCAATGTTTACAATCGCTTTGCCAGGTAGGAAGTAGTGAGCTGGCATATCAGTACCAGGGATCATTACGTCGTTACCTTGCTCATCAACAAGTTTGATAGCTGGACGCATATCTTTACCTGCTGCTGGGCGAGCTGCTGCGTCTGTAACTTCACTTGAAGAAAGACCCGTTAGATCGTCAGTTTGACGAGAAACTGTAATACCATCGATCATATCTACGAATTGGATACGACCTGCCACTTCAGTGATGATTGGCATGGTATGCGCTTCCCAGTTAGCTACAACTTCACCAGCAGTAACTGCTGCGTTGTCGCCTTTGGTTAGCATCGAACCGTAAGGAAGTTTGTGCTTCTCTTTAGTACGGCCGAATTCATCAATAATCGTCATCTCAGATGCACGAGAAGTGATAACCAGTTTCTTATCTTTGTTAACTACGAACTTAGCATTGTGAAGTTTCACAGTACCAGTTGTCTTAGCTTGGATGCTGTTCTCTGCTGCTGCAGTAGATGCCGCACCACCGATGTGGAACGTACGCATCGTTAGCTGTGTACCCGGTTCACCGATAGATTGTGCAGCGATAACACCAACTGCTTCACCTTGGTTCACTAGGTGACCACGTGCTAGGTCACGACCGTAACACTGTGCACAACAACCGAAGTCTGCATCACAGGTAACAACAGAGCGCACTTTCATGCTATCTACTGAGTTGTCTTCCATGATTTGACACCACTTCTCATCAATCAGAGTATTACGTGGAATCAGTACATCTTCAGTACCAGGCTTAAGAACGTCTTCAGCTACTACACGACCTAGAGCAAGCTCAGAAAGTGCAACTTTAACGTCACCACCTTCGATGTGAGGCATCATGTCGATACCTTCATGCGTGCCACAGTCATGTTCGTGTACTACAACGTCTTGAGCAACGTCTACTAGACGACGAGTTAGGTAACCCGAGTTTGCTGTTTTCAGTGCTGTATCCGCAAGACCCTTACGAGCACCGTGCGTTGAGATAAAGTACTGAAGGACGTTTAGACCTTCTTTAAAGTTCGCGGTGATCGGCGTTTCGATGATTGAACCATCTGGACGCGCCATCAGACCACGCATACCTGCTAGCTGACGAATCTGAGCTGCAGAACCACGTGCGCCCGAGTCGGCCATCATGTAGATGCTGTTGAACGATTCTTGCTGTTCTTCTTCGCCGTCACGGTTGATAACTGTTTCAGAAGATAGGTTATCCATCATTGCTTTCGCAACGCGGTCATTCGTAGATGCCCAGATATCGATAACTTTATTGTAGCGCTCACCCGCAGTAACAAGACCAGATTGGAATTGCTCTTGGATTTCGCGAACTTCTTCTTCAGCAGATTCAATTTCATCGTATTTCGCTTGAGGTACAACCATATCGTCGATACCTACAGAAACACCAGAAAGTGCAGCGTATGCAAAACCTGCGTACATGATTTGGTCAGCAAATACTACTGTATCTTTTAGACCAAGCTTACGGTAACACTCGTTAAGAAGAGTAGAGATCTGCTTCTTACCTAACTTTTGGTTAACGATGCTGTACGGTAGGCCAGCTGGAACGATTTGCCATAGCATTGCACGGCCGACAGTTGTATCAACCATCTTCGTTTCAGTAGTGCTGTTACCATCTTCGTCTACTACAGTCTCGGTGATACGTACTTTAACGCGAGCGTGTAGCTCAGCAGTCTTAGTACGGTATGCCTTTTCAGCCTCAGCAGGGCCAGCAAGGTACATACCTTCGCCTTTCACGTTGATCTTGTCACGTGTCATGTAGTAAAGACCCAATACAACGTCCTGAGAAGGTACGATGATCGGATCACCTGACGCTGGCGACAGAATGTTATTCGTCGACATCATCAGTGTACGTGCTTCAAGCTGTGCTTCTAGAGTTAGAGGCACGTGTACCGCCATTTGGTCACCATCGAAGTCGGCGTTGTATGCCGCACACACTAGTGGGTGAAGCTGAATCGCTTTACCTTCGATTAGTACTGGTTCAAACGCTTGGATACCTAGACGGTGAAGTGTAGGTGCACGGTTAAGCAGTACTGGGTGTTCGCGGATTACTTCGTCTAGGATATCCCAAACGATAGCTTCTTCGCGCTCTACCATCTTCTTAGCAGCTTTGATTGTCGTAGCCATGCCACGAGTTTCTAGCTTGCTGTAGATGAACGGCTTAAATAGCTCAAGTGCCATCTTCTTAGGAAGACCACACTGATGTAGACGAAGGTATGGACCTACTGTGATTACAGAACGGCCAGAGTAGTCTACACGTTTACCTAGAAGGTTCTGACGGAAACGACCCTGTTTACCCTTGATCATATCAGCAAGAGATTTCAGAGGACGCTTGTTCGAACCAGTGATAGCACGACCACGACGACCGTTATCTAGAAGTGCATCAACAGACTCTTGCAGCATACGTTTTTCGTTACGTACGATGATGTCCGGAGCAGCTAGCTCTAGAAGACGCTTCAAACGGTTGTTACGGTTGATCACACGACGGTAAAGGTCGTTCAGATCTGAAGTCGCAAAACGACCGCCATCTAGTGGTACTAGAGGACGTAGATCTGGCGGCAGAACCGGAAGTACAGTCAGAATCATCCATTGCGGATCGTTACCCGATGCAATGAACGCTTCAACTAGCTTCAGGCGCTTAGTAACTTTTTTACGCTTAGTTTCTGAGTTAGTTGTTTCTAACTCTTCGCGCATTTCTTCCACTTCTTGATGAAGGTCCATTGTTGCAAGCAGATCTTTGATCGCTTCAGCACCCATCTTAGCAGTGAATTCGTCACCCCACTCTTCTAGACGATCCAGATACTCTTCTTCAGTAAGCATCTGAGATTTTTCTAGATCAGTCATACCTGGTTCAGTTACTACGTACATCTCGAAGTAAAGAACACGTTCGATATCACGTAGAGGGATATCCATTAGTAGACCGATACGAGACGGTAGTGATTTTAGGAACCAGATGTGAGCAACTGGTGAAGCTAGCTCGATGTGGCCCATGCGGTCACGACGAACTTTAGTTTGTGTAACTTCAACGCCACACTTCTCACAGATAACACCACGGTGCTTCAGGCGCTTGTATTTGCCACAAAGACATTCGTAGTCTTTAACTGGACCAAAAATACGTGCACAGAACAGACCATCACGTTCAGGTTTGAACGTACGATAGTTAATTGTTTCCGGCTTTTTAACTTCACCAAAAGACCATGAACGGATCATGTCTGGTGAAGATAGACCGATTTTGATTGCATCAAATTCTTCGGTCTTATGCTGTGCTTTTAGAAAGTTTAATAAGTCTTTCACATTCAGCTCCTGTAAGGAGTTAAAGGAGCTCACTGCTGTAGCAAGCTCCCTTTTACCAAATAATCCTATCTTCTTTTAAAAAAGAGGAGGGATTACTCTTCGTCTTCTAGCTCGATGTTGATACCTAGCGAGCGAATCTCTTTCAACAGTACGTTGAACGACTCAGGCATACCAGGTTCCATGCTATGGTTACCGTCTACGATGTTCTTATACATCTTAGTACGGCCGTTAACGTCATCCGACTTAACTGTTAGCATTTCTTGTAGAGTATATGCAGCACCGTATGCTTCTAGTGCCCATACTTCCATCTCACCGAAACGCTGACCACCGAACTGAGCTTTACCACCAAGTGGTTGCTGAGTTACTAGGCTGTAAGAACCAGTTGAACGAGCGTGCATCTTGTCATCAACCAAGTGGTTCAGTTTCAGCATGTACATGTAACCAACAGTTACAGGACGCTCAAACGAATCACCAGTACGACCATCAAACAGTTTAAGCTGACCAGATTCTGGCAGATCACCCAGTTTAAGTAGTTCTTTGATTAGAGATTCAGAAGCACCGTCGAACACAGGAGTAGCAATCGGTAGACCGCCACGTAGGTTCTTGATCAGTGTACGAACTTGATCATCAGACAGTTCAGCAATATCAACTTTCTGACGAGTATCACCAAGATCGTAAACCTTCTGTAGGAACTCACGGAACTTATGCAGTTCTTGTTGTTCCTTAACCATTTGGTTGATCTTGTCACCGATACCTTTCGCAGCCAAACCTAAGTGAACTTCTAGGATCTGACCGATGTTCATACGCGATGGTACACCCAGCGGGTTAAGTACGATGTCTACAGGCTGACCTTTCTCATCGTATGGCATGTCTTCAACAGGGTTAATCTTAGAGATTACACCTTTGTTACCGTGACGACCGGCCATCTTATCACCAGGCTGGATACGACGTTTAACCGCTAGGTAAACTTTAACAATCTTAAGAACGCCAGGCGCTAGATCATCACCTTGAGTGATTTTACGACGCTTAGTTTCAAACTTCTTATCGAAGTCTGCTTTTAGCTCATCCCACTGCTCAGCAAGTTGCTCAAGCTGTGTTTGTAGCGCATCGTCTTCTAGAACTTGCTCTAGCCATTGCTTACGACCGATAGTATCAAGCTTAGCTTCAGAGTAACCACCAGACAGAAGTACAGCTTTAACACGGTTAAGAAGGCCACCCTCAAGAATTTGGAACTCTTCAGTTAGGTCTTTCTTAGCTTCTTTAAGCTGCATCTGTTCGATTTCAAGTGCACGCTTGTCTTTCTCTACGCCATCGCGAGTGAAGACTTGTACATCGATGATAGTACCCGAAACAGAGTTTGGTACACGTAGAGAAGTATCTTTAACATCAGATGCTTTCTCACCGAAGATAGCACGTAGTAGCTTCTCTTCAGGAGTCAGTTGAGTTTCACCTTTAGGGGTTACTTTACCAACTAGGATGTCGCCACCCTTAACTTCAGCACCAATGTAAACGATACCTGACTCGTCTAGTTTAGACAGAGCAGACTCACCTACGTTTGGAATATCAGCTGTGATCTCTTCAGAACCCAGCTTAGTATCACGAGCCACACAAGATAGTTCTTGGATGTGGATTGTCGTGAAACGGTCTTCTTGAACTACGCGCTCAGATACTAAGATCGAGTCTTCGAAGTTGTAACCGTTCCAAGGCATGAATGCGATACGCATGTTTTGGCCAAGAGCAAGTTCACCAAGGTCTGTTGAAGGACCATCAGCAAGAACATCACCGCGTGCAACTGGTTCACCTGGAAGTACAGTTGGACGTTGGTTAATACATGTGTTTTGGTTCGAACGCGTGTACTTAGTTAGGTTGTAGATATCGATACCAGCTTCGCCAGGTACCAATTCATCTTCGTTAACCTTAACTACGATACGAGAAGCGTCTACAGACTGAACTTGACCACCACGTTTAGCAACCGCTGTAACACCAGAGTCAACTGCGATGTTACGTTCGATACCCGTACCTACTAGAGGCTTATCAGCCTTAAGTGTTGGTACAGCTTGACGTTGCATGTTGGCACCCATCAATGCACGGTTCGCATCATCGTGTTCTAGGAACGGGATAAGCGAAGCAGCGATAGATACAACCTGGTTTGTCGCAACGTC
Organism: Vibrio sp. 10N.286.51.C3; assembly: GCF_003050065.1. Lineage (NCBI taxonomy): Bacteria > Pseudomonadati > Pseudomonadota > Gammaproteobacteria > Vibrionales > Vibrionaceae > Vibrio > Vibrio sp. 10N.286.51.C3. Next base: position 139,723 of record NZ_PIGC01000014.1, read on the forward strand.
CATGTAGTCAACGTGATCGCGTGGGTGAAGACCAGATTCACCTTTTTGACGAGCTGTGATTAGCTCATCTGCAAACGTACCTTCTTCAGTAAGAATGGTGTTTGCTTGCGCGATTACGAATTGACCTTCCTGGATTGCAGACAGGTAATCAACTTCTTCTGTTACTACACCATCAACTACACGACGGTACGGAGTTTCTAGGAAACCGTAATCGTTACAACGTGCAAACGCAGATAGCGAGTTAATTAGACCGATGTTTGGACCTTCAGGCGTTTCGATCGGACATAGACGACCGTAGTGAGTTACGTGAACGTCACGTACTTCGAAGCCTGCGCGCTCACGAGTAAGACCACCAGGACCTAAAGCAGAGATACGACGTTTGTGCGTAACTTCTGACAATGGGTTGTTTTGGTCCATGAACTGTGAAAGCTGTGAAGAGCCAAAGAATTCTTTAACTGCAGCAGAGATCGGCTTAGCGTTGATAAGATCTTGAGGCATGATTGCATCAAGGTCACCAAGGCTTAGGCGTTCTTTAACGGCACGTTCTACACGAACTAGACCAACACGGAATTGGTTTTCTGCCATTTCACCTACAGAACGGATACGACGGTTGCCAAGGTGGTCGATATCGTCCACTTCACCAATACCGTTACGGATACCAATCAGTTTCTTCATCACTTCGATGATGTCTGATTCATCCAGAGTACCGCGCTCTTCTTCTTCTTCACGCTCGATAGAGCTGTTGAACTTCATACGACCTACAGTTGATAGGTCGTAACGTTCTTCAGAGAAGAATAGGCTTTCGAATAGAGACTCTGCAGCTTCTTTCGTTGGTGGCTCGCCAGGACGCATCATGCGGTAGATTTCTACCAATGCAGAGATGCGATCTACTGTGCTATCTGCACGTAGAGTGTCTGACATGAATGGACCGTGATCTAGGTCATTCGTGAACAGAGTTTGTAGAGCCTTGTGGCCTGCTTGAGACAGGTTAGCAAGTGCTTCTAGGCTAATCTCTTGGTTCGCGCCAACGATGATCTCACCAGTTGCTTCATTGATGTAATCTTTAGATGCAACTTTACCAACGATGTACTCTACTGGTACTTCGATGTGCTCAACGCCATCTTTCTCAAGTTGACGGATATGGCGAGCAGTAACACGACGACCAGTCTCAACGTAAGTTTTGCCGTTTGCTTCGATGTCGAATGACGCAGTTTCACCACGTAGACGATCAGGAACCAACTCCATAAGAAGAGTTTGGTCTTTAACTTCGAAGTTCACTTTGTCGAAGAATAGATCAAGGATCTCTTCAGTCGATTTACCAAGTGCACGAAGAATAATCGATGCTGGTAGCTTACGACGACGGTCGATACGTACGAATAAGTTATCCTTAGGATCGAACTCAAAGTCTAACCATGAGCCACGATAAGGAATTACACGTGCGTTATAAAGAACTTTACCTGATGAGTGGGTCTTACCCTTATCACTGTCGAAGAACACGCCTGGGCTTCGGTGCAGCTGGGATACGATAACCCTCTCGGTACCATTAATTACGAAAGTACCATTGTCTGTCATAAGCGGAATTTCGCCCATGTAGACTTCTTGTTCTTTAATGTCTTTTACAGTACCTGCTGGTGCATCTCGATCAAAGATAACTAGACGTAGTTTTACGCGTAGTGGCTTTGAGTAAGTAACACCGCGGATTTGACATTCTTTAACGTCAAAAACTGGCTCACCAAGACGGTAGCTAACGTATTGCAGCTCAGAATTGCCGTTGTAGCTCTGAATTGGAAATACAGAACGGAAAGCAGCTTCAAGACCGTATTGACCTTCTGGATCCTGTTCGATGAATTTGTCGAAAGAATCAAGCTGGATCGATAACAGGTATGGAATGTCCAAAACTTGTGGACGAGTACCAAAATCCTTACGGATGCGCTTTTTCTCGGTATAAGAGTAAACCATGGGGTTCCTCAGCTCGCTGATAAGTGACCCAAACCACCCAAAACACTCTTCAGAGGGGGTGGTGACAAACAGCTGTTTAGTGGTAGTGAACAATCATTTCGAAAAAATGACTGTTTTTTTGCTCGGATTATGACGGTTAAACAGCGGAAATTTCGTCATAGCCCTACAGCGCAAAAAGGCCGGTGGTTAATAAACCACCAGCCATTAGCCTTGCGGCTATGAAATTAAGTAATAATTACTTGATTTCAACAGAAGCGCCAGCTTCTTCTAGCTGTGCTTTAAGAGCTTCAGCTTCAGCTTTGTCAACGCCTTCTTTAAGCGCTGCAGGAGCTGAGTCTACAAGACCTTTAGCTTCTTTAAGACCTAGGCCAGTTGCGCCACGTACAGCTTTGATAACTTGTACTTTGTTAGCGCCAGCAGCAGTTAGGATAACGTCGAATTCAGTTTGCTCAGCAGCAGCGTCGCCGCCAGCTGCGCCGCCAGCTACAACAGCAGCAGCTGCAGTAACGCCGAATTTCTCTTCCATAGCTTCGATAAGCTCAACAACTTGCATTACAGACATTTCTGCAACTGCGTCTAGGATTTGCTCGTTAGTAATAGACATAACAATTCTCTTTTAAGTCAACAATAAGTTTAAATAGCAACCAGTGAAAAGCAAGGCTTATGCCGCAGCTTCTTCTTTTTGGTCGCGAACAGCAGCGATAGTACGAACCAGCTTGCCAGCAGAAGCTTCTTTCATGCACATCATTAGGCGTGCGATAGCTTCGTCGTAAGTTGGTAGTGTCGCTAGTACTTCAGCATCAGTAACTGCGCCTTCAAATGCAGCAGCTTTGATCTCGAAATCTTTATTCTCTTTAGCGAAGTCTTTGAAAAGACGCGCTGCAGCACCTGGGTGCTCATTAGAGAATGCGATCAGAGTTGGACCAGTGAAAGTGTCTACTAGACACTCGTAGTCTGTACCCTGAACCGCACGGCGTGCTAGTGTGTTACGAACAACTTTCATGTAAACACCCGCTTCGCGAGCTTGTTTACGTAGAGAAGTCATTGCGCCAACTTCAACGCCACGAGAATCAGCTACAACTGCAGAAAGTGCACCACTGGCAGCTTCGTTGACTTCAGCAACAATTGCTTTTTTGTCTTGAAGATTTAAAGCCATTTGGATTAACCTCTGGTTGTGATTACAGCACTCAATACAAAATGTAATGAGCGTTTACGATGTTATTTAAAAATGAATAAATTCACTTCAAACCACAACATCGCCTACGTAGGTTTTATTAAGCTATCAATAATCTAATGAAAATCGACAGCGCCTACGGTCTTGGGATAGATGATTTCAAATTGCTTTCAAACCACCCAACCACAAATATTAGGCGCAGAAGTATACACTAAATCTGCGCCTAAGCAAATTAGTTTGCTTGAGTGTCAAGACTAGCTTGATCAACAGCAACACCAGCACCCATCGTAGTAGAGATGCTTACTTTCTTCAGGTAAGTACCCTTAGCTGAAGAAGGCTTAGCTTTCTTAAGAGCAACTAGAAGAGCTTCTAGGTTCTCTTGAAGCTGGTTAGCTTCGAAAGATGCTTTACCGATAGTAGTGTGGATGATGCCGTTCTTGTCGTTACGGTAACGAACCTGACCAGCTTTAGCGTTCTTAACCGCTTCAGCAACGTTAGGAGTTACAGTACCAACTTTAGGGTTTGGCATAAGGCCGCGTGGACCTAGGATTGTACCTAGTTGACCAACAACACGCATTGCATCTGGAGAAGCAACAACAACGTCGAAGTTCATTTCGCCTTTTTTCACTTGCTCAGCAAGATCTTCCATACCAACGATATCTGCGCCAGCTGCTTTAGCTGCTTCTGCGTTTGCACCTTGAGTGAACACAGCAACGCGGATGTCACGGCCAGTACCGTGAGGTAGCACAGTTGCGCCACGAACGTTTTGGTCAGATTTACGAGCATCGATGCCTAGGTTAACAGCAACATCTACAGACTCAACGAATTTAGCAGTCGCTAGTTCTTTAAGAAGAGCAACAGCTTCGTTGATTTCGTATTCTTTAGTCGCGTCAACTTTGTCGCGGATTACGCGCATACGCTTAGTAAGTTTAGCCATGATCTTATCCCTCTACCACTAGGCCCATTGAACGAGCAGTACCAGCAATAGAACGCTTCATTGCTTCGATGTCAGCACCAGTCATATCAGCAGCTTTAGTTTCTGCGATTTCCTGTACTTGAGCGTCAGTTACAGTACCAACTTTCTCAGTGTTTGGACGACCTGAACCAGACTTAACGCCAGCAGCTTTCTTAAGAAGAACAGCAGCAGGTGGAGTCTTAGTTACGAACGTGAAAGAACGGTCGTTGTAAACAGTAATAACTACTGGAGTAGGTAGACCTTTCTCAACAGATTCTGTTTTTGCGTTGAACGCTTTACAGAATTCCATGATGTTCACGCCGTGTTGACCTAGAGCAGGACCAACCGGTGGACTTGGGTTTGCCATACCAGCTGCAACTTGCAGTTTGATATAAGCTTCAACTTTCTTAGCCATGATATTTCCTAATATTTTGGGTACATGCGCTAGCCGTAAGGCGAGCTCCCCATAAATTCAATTAACTCTTTTTTACTTCCGCAGAAGCAAAAAGGCGCGAAATTATAATCATAATTCGCGCCTTTAACAACCCTAAAAAGGTGATTTTTTATACTCTTTTATTTTGAACAACTTATGAAGCATTTATCCACAGCTTGCTCAAATGTCAGAGTTTTAGTCCAGTTTTTCAACCTGACCAAATTCAAGCTCAACTGGTGTTGCACGACCAAAGATCGATACAGATACCTTAATGCGGCTTTTCTCGTAATCTACTTCTTCAACAGTACCGTTGAAGTCAGCAAATGGACCATCGTTCACACGAACCACTTCACCCGCTTCGAACATTGTCTTAGGACGTGGAGACTCGCTCGCTTTCTCTAGACGGTTCAAGATAGCATCAGCTTCTTTATCAGTGATTGGTGCAGGACGATCAGAGGTACCACCAATGAAGCCCATAACACGCGGAATGCTGCGTACTAAGTGCCATGATTCATCATTCATGATCATTTGAACTAATACGTAGCCAGGGAAGAATTTACGTTCACTTTTACGACGTTGGCCAGCACGCATTTCCACTACTTCTTCAGTAGGTACTAGCACATCGCCAAATAGTTCTTCCATGTTGTGCATTTTAATATGCTCGCGTAGCGACTGTGCAACACGACCTTCAAAGCCAGAAAAGGCTTGAACTACATACCAACGTTTTTTTGGAGCTTCACTCATGAATCAGAACCCTCTACACCCCAGTTGCTAGAGAAACTAGACGGACCATAATGCCGTCAATTCCCCAAAGCACTAGAGACATAACAATACATACAGCTAAAACGATCAATGTAGTTTGCATAGTTTCTTGGCGAGTAGGCCAAACAACTTTACGAATCTCCATACGAGATTCTTTTGCAAAATCGATCGCAGCTTTACCTTTAGTTGTTGTTGCTGCAACGCCTAGTGCGGCAGCAATCAGCACAACTACACCTGCAGCGCGAATTACAACAGACAATTCACCATACAGGTAATTACCCACAACAGCAGCAGCCAACAGAACAAAAGCGACAATCCACTTCATTGTATCTGCTGCACCTGAGCTATCAGGAGTTTCAGCGTTTGCTTTCATAAAACCAACCTGTGATAAGTCTTAAATATAGACGACAATAACCCCGCTGTTGCAGGGCACATTCCTTTGCGTTGCAAAACAACACATCTAACAGTCATTTTAGTCAAAAAGACCGTTTAATTCTTTGCTAAGAGCAAAAATCGATGTCAAAACATCCAACTCTTTTTTTAGCGCAGAAAAAGGGCATCAAATGATGCCCTTTTTACTAGTGGTTCGTCAAATCTTATGCAAAGATTTTAGCTACAACACCAGCACCAACTGTACGGCCACCTTCGCGGATTGCGAAACGTAGACCTTCGTCCATTGCGATTGGAGCGATTAGCTCAACAGTCATTTGAACGTTGTCACCTGGCATTACCATTTCTACGCCTTCTGGTAGAGTGATGTCGCCTGTTACGTCAGTTGTACGGAAGTAGAACTGTGGACGGTAACCTTTGAAGAAAGGAGTGTGACGGCCGCCTTCGTCTTTAGAAAGTACGTATACTTCAGACTCAAACTTAGTGTGTGGGTTGATAGAACCTTTCGCAGAAAGTACTTGACCACGTTCAACGTCATCACGCTTAGTACCACGTAGAAGTGCACCAACGTTCTCACCTGCACGACCTTCGTCAAGCAGTTTACGGAACATTTCAACACCAGTACAAGTAGTAAGAGTAGTCTCTTTGATACCAACGATTTCTACTTCGTCACCTACACGTAGGATACCGCGCTCGATACGACCAGTTACAACAGTACCACGACCTTGGATTGAGAATACATCTTCAATTGGTAGTAGGAACGGTTGGTCAACTGCACGCTCTGGCTCAGGAATGTAAGAATCTAGTGCTTCTGCAAGCTCAACGATCTTGTCTTCCCACTGCTTCTCGCCGTTTAGTGCGCCAAGTGCAGAACCTTGGATAACTGGTAGGTCATCACCTGGGAAGTCGTATTCAGAAAGAAGTTCACGAACTTCCATCTCAACTAGCTCAAGTAGCTCTTCGTCATCAACCATGTCACATTTGTTCATGAATACGATGATGTAAGGGATACCAACTTGACGACCAAGTAGGATGTGCTCACGAGTTTGAGGCATAGGGCCGTCAGTCGCAGCAACAACTAGGATACCGCCGTCCATTTGTGCAGCACCAGTGATCATGTTTTTAACATAATCCGCGTGTCCTGGACAGTCTACGTGTGCGTAGTGACGTGCTGGAGTGTCGTACTCAACGTGAGAAGTTGCGATTGTGATACCGCGCTCACGCTCTTCTGGAGCGTTATCGATAGATGCGAAATCTTTAGCAACACCGCCGTATACTTTTGCAAGAGTAGTACAGATAGCAGCAGTTAGAGTTGTTTTACCGTGGTCAACGTGGCCGATAGTACCAACGTTTACGTGCGGTTTCGTACGTTCAAATTTTTCTTTAGACACAATCGTGTTCCTTCCTAGTTATGATTCGCCACGTTCATTATTGAGCGAGACGCGCCAGAAATTGCTATTTTATGCGCCAACTCTCGTTAGCGCAATATTTGGACGCATTGTTCTTTCAAAAAATGAAAAAAAATGCCTTCCTTTTGTTTAACCACGCTCTGCAATGATTGCTTTTGCAACATTGTTAGGCACTTCAGCGTACTCACTAAACTCCATAGAGTAAGAAGCACGACCTTGTGTCGCAGAACGTAAATCAGTTGCGTAACCGAACATGACAGACAACGGAACTTGTGCACGAATTATCTTCAGGCCAGCTGTCCCCTCGTCCATACCTTCGATGATGCCGCGACGACGGTTAATATCGCCAACAACGTCACCCATCCAGTCTTCTGGAGTAGTTACTTCAACTTTCATCATAGGCTCAAGCAAAACTGGTTGCGCTTCAAGTGCACCCGTTCTGAAAGCCATAGAGGCA